>JBEKGV010000201.1:0-7100 GCA_050012615.1 Acetobacteraceae bacterium
CTGGACCGGCGACCCATACACACTGCGCCGCCAGGACGGCCGCCTGATTGGCCGCGGCACCTGCGACATGAAAGGCTTCGTCGCCGGCATGCTGGCTGCCGTGCCTTACATCAAAGCCCGCGAACTCTCCCAACCGGTGCATTTGTTCCTCACCTATGATGAGGAGGTCGGTTATCACGGCGCACGCCGCCTCGTTGAGGATCTCACTTGCTCGGGACTTTGGCCGACTGCCTGCGTCGTGGGCGAGGCATCGGGAATGCTGCCGATTCTGGCGCAAAAGGGCCGCTTCATCGCCAGAGCGGAAGTTATCGGCCACATGGCGCACTCAAGTGAGTCCCATCGCGGGGTCAACGCGGTGCACGCCGCGGCGGAAGCGATCGCATGGCTCGCCGCCGAATCCCGCCGTTTAAGTCAGGATGGCCCGTTCGAGGAGGGTTTCGATCCGCCCTGCACCTTGCTTCAGGCCGGTCACTTCACGTGTGATTCAATGCCCAACACCATATCTCACCTTGCGAGCTTCGACATTGAATGGCGCAACATTCCCGCGACTGACCCGAAGCAGGAACTCCTACGCTTCCAGGCCCATGTGGCAGCGATCATCGAACCGTCCATGCGCGCCGCGCACCGGGAATGCGGCTTCCATTATGCAACAGTAACAGACCTCGCCGCGGTTTCAGTCCCGCCCGAGCACGATCTGGCTCGCGCGGCGTGCGATATCACAGGAGCCAAGGCCGGCGGCAAGGTCAGTTATTGCAGTGAAGGATCGGTATTCCATCCGGCCGGCATCGACAGCATCGTCTGCGGCCCTGGCCATCTGCCGCAGGTGCATCGCCCGGACGAATGGATTGACGAAAGCCAACTCGTCGCCTGCGAAGACTTCGTCCGCCGCATCGTCGACCGCATGGCGGTGTGATTTTCGCCGGCCACAAGTCTTGACTCATGTGTTACTCGTCATGGCCGGACTTGACCCTTCTCGTCATGGCCGGGCGTGACCCGGCCATCTGTCGAGGCACGTGCGGCGATTGATGGCCGGGTCGAGCCCGGCCATGACGCATAAATCGCGGTGTGCACCCCCTAACTTAGCGGCTATGGGGTTCAAGCCCGGCCATGACGTTACACTTACGTCGCCAACTCAAATCCGGTCTTCGCCAACGCACCCTCGGCAGGACGTTTCTCCGGTTCATGACCCTTGGCCCGCAGCAGTTCCGCCACGGCGCTGGCCGGCATCGGCCGTCCCAGCAGATACCCCTGCAATTCGGTGCACCCCAGTTGCCGGAGCAAGGCCATCTGCTGCTCGGTCTCCACGCCTTCGCCAACGATGGAGAGGCCGAGTTTGCGGCACATACTCAGCACCGCCTCCAGGATCACACGCACGCCGCGGTCGTGCGCCTGGCCATGCACGAACGATTTGTCGATCTTGATTTTGTCGAACGAGAATCGCCTCAGGTAGCCGAGGCTGGAATAGCCCGTGCCGAAATCATCCAATGTGATCGACATGCCCATGTTCTTCAGGACATTCAACGTTTTGAGCACGGGTTGATTGTCCTCGGCCATCACGCTTTCGGTGACCTCGATCTCGAGCATTTCCGGGCGCAACCCCGTGCGCTCGAGGATGTGGGCGATTTCCTCCGGCAGCGTTCCGTCACGCAACTGGAGCAGTGAAACGTTGACCGCGACGTGGAGCGGCGGCTGCCATTGTACGGCCGTGGCGCACGCTTTCTCGGCGATCCAGCGGCCAAGCCGATCGATCAGACCGCAAGCCTCGGCGATATGGATGAAGGTGGCGGGTGAAACAAAGCCGCGCGTTGGATGATGCCACCGCGCCAAAGCTTCAAATCCCACGATCGCAAGCGACTCGCCTGAAAATTTGGGTTGAAAGTAAACCTCGAGTTCCCCGTCGTCCAGCGCGCGGCGAAGGTCGCCCTCCAACGTGCGGTATTCGTTGACCGCGTGGACCATCTCCGGGTCGAACACACGCGCCATCCCACGCCCGCTCGTCTTGGCGGAGTAAAGCGCGATGTCGGCATGCTTGAGCAAAGTGTCGGCGTCCTCACCGTCCTTGGGATAGTAAGCGATGCCGATGCTCGCACCGACTCTGACCTGATGGCTGCCGATTTGCACCGGCTCGGTCAGCCGCTGCAGCACGCGTTGCGCGAGCGACGTGGCGCCCGACGGATCGCGCAGTCCGGGCTGCAAAATCACGAACTCGTCGCCACCCAGGCGCGCCACGAGATCCTCCTCGCGCACCAGCGTTTGCAGCCGGCGCGCGACCTCGATCAACAGCTCGTCTCCGACGTCATGACCCAGCGTGTCGTTGACCCCCTTGAAGCCGTCGAGGTCGACGATCATGAACGCGGTTAAGCGTTGTGCATTGGCATCCTGCTGCAGGAACGCCGGACTGCGCTGGCGCAATTGAACCCGGTTCGCAAGCCCAGTCAGCGTGTCGTAATGTGCGAGATACCGCACCTTCGCGTCCGCCAAACGCTGTTCGGTCACGTCGGTGTAGGTCTGCACGAATCCGCCCTCGGCCAACCTGTGCGTGCGCACCTCGATGACAGTGCCATCCGCGCGTGCCGTCTCGAACTGGCTGTCCTGGGCTTCATCATCACCCGCATCATTGCTGACGGCCGTACTCTCGCGCGGCTCGATCTCCGACTCATGGGCGGCCAGCTCGATCGCCTTCGCCGCGGCGTAATCCCGGGACTTCCCGGACGCTTCTTGCGGCACACCAAGCAAATCGATGGCCCGCGGATTGATCACCGGAGCGTGGCCGCTCGCGTCGATCATCATGATCCCCTGGCTGATTGTTTCCAACGTAATGGTCAGCGCGCGCCGCGATTCGATCCCGCGTTTTTTCTGTTGCACCCAGAACACGCCAATCAGATCGATCGCCAGCGTGATGATGCCGCCGCCGATGACCACGCGTATGCCCAATGACCAGAGCTGGTGGAACACCGTGTCCGTATCGATTCCGACCATCACGATAAGCGGATAGTCCCGCAACCGCCGGAAGCTGACAATTTTCTCGATGCTGTCACGATTTCCCATGAACTCGAGAGAACCGCTACGCTCAGTCAAAATCCGGCTGAACTCAGGCCTGTTGGCGGCACTGGAGCCGCCGATGTAGCCCGGCGCCAGAGGGCCGCGCGCCATGATCGTGCCATCAGTGGCCAGCAACGCCACGAACCCTCGGCCGACATCGACCGTCTCATAGAAACGCGACAATTGGTCGCAGCCCAGAGACAACACCGTTGCACCGGCGAATTCGCCGTGCGGCCCCAGTAGCTTTCGACTGAATTGAATGGTGTCCTGGCCGCTGACCCGGCCATGCACCGGCCGGCTGATATACAAATCGTCTCGGGTCGGGTCCAACTGCGCCTTGAAATGTGGTCGATCCGCGATTGTGACGGCAGGATTGAACGGCAGCGTGTCGGCGAATACATAACCGTTGCGATCGACCATTCCTATGCCGGCGGTCATCTTGTCCGGCAAAGTTTGCGTGCGAGCCCATTCGTTGAAGTCGAACCGGTCGCCGAGCGCGGACCGGAAGGCGCGGGCGCTGAGCAGAATCTGGTCGATCTGGCTGATACTCCGCCGCGTACTCTCCTCGAACGCGCGAGCGAGATTGCCGGTCGTCAATCTGGCCGCATCCTCGGCGACGAGGTATTCGTGGTAGAGCGCGCCGCCGATCCCGGCCCACATCAAAATCAGAAAGCAACTGATCGCCGAGATTTCCGGAACCACCGACTCGGAACCGAACTTTACGAACCGCGCCCCCAACCACCGCCAGAGCCGTATGAACGAGAAGCGCTTCGCCGCGGCCCGCGATTCATTCCGCGGCTCCTCAGTCATATCGCCGCTCCTGGGCTTTCCCGGCAGCGCGTCGACCACGGTCTTAAATTTGGGTCCCGCATAAGAGGCTCGCATTCCGTCATTTTGATGGTCGCGTTTCGAGCTGATCGTCCTCCACCGGCGGTTCGCGGGAAGAATTCCCACCGACCGGGCGCCTACGCCATGTTGCGAGCGTTGGGATAACAGTCCGGTTACAGGCCGCCCGTGTCCGGAACATTCCTGACGTACTCGCTCCCGCGACACGACGCTGTAACCCGGCGCCGTTCATGCGGTTCGTGAACGGTTCGATTAGCCTTTTGGCAATCCATGACCGCTTAGTTGCGCTCTTCCCTCGAGCGACACCGCATCCCCGATCTTTGAAGGCGGAGCGGCGAACTGAACGGAGGCAGATGACTTGCCCCAACCGCCAACTGAAACACCGGACGACGCATTCTGGCCGAACGATGGCCGGCGCGATGCGGACCTCAGAACGGAAGCCGCGGCTTTGGCGACGCTCGCTGCCGCGGTCGTTCTGGCGAAAAGCGGGGATTTCCTGTCCGCGCGACGGCTGACCGCGACCGTCGTGTTCCACGCCCAACCGCTGATCGCGTCCCGCCCGGCGCTGCTAAGGGCCACGCTTCACGCGCTGCTCATGGCGCGCGGCTTTCGGTTGCTGTCCCGCGTGGTCATCTCGATCACCGGAAACCGGGTCGACGTGACGCTGCTGCCGGAATGCTCAGGGGCAATTGAGGCGCCCCGCCGCTACGATGAAGCGCGCCGCATCGCCTTGCTCGTCGACCCACGATGGCTCGATCGACTTTCGGCCGACGACCCGTTTCTGGTCGGTTGGTGCGACGCCCTCACCGCCAGGGATCCCGGCAGCATCGGTTCCTCCGGGCCAACGCCGCGTCCGCGCCAACTCGAGCCCACCTGATCGGGCCCACCTGATCTCGGGCCCACCTGATCGAGCCCACCTGATCTCGGGCCCACCTGCTGTCAGACGACGTCTACCAGTGCGACGGAAGCCGCCGCGCCGGAGCCTCCGGGACGTCATGGAGCAAATGTTTCAACTCGGCCAGGCGCGTCTGATGCTCGCGGTAGAGACCGTGCGCCGTCGCGATGTCGACCGCCGCGAAAGTCACGTGACGCCCGGGCCGGGTCTGAGTGAAGCGCGGCAAATCGGCCGTTACGATCGTCGCCAGTTTCGGGTAACCGCCGAGCGTCTGGCAGTCCATCAGCAGCACGACAGGCTGGCCGCCGCCCGGGACCTGAATGCAGCCAGGCACCAGGCCGTCCGACACAACATTGAAGCCCCGCGCATGGGCGAGCTTCGGGCCCTCCAGCCATGTCCCCATCCGGTCCGCGCGATGCGTCACCCGCCAGGTCGCGCCGAGGAATGCTTCGACCGTTTCCGGCGCGAAGAAGTCGTCCTGCGGCCCGAGCACGACGCGCATCGGCCCGTGCGCGTGGCGCTGTGGCGCGGAACGGCGTTCCGGTCCCATCGGCGCCCGCGAAATCAGCAGGGGCAGCGCGTCGCCTCCGGCGAGCCGGCGTCCGTTGGCGCCTCCAAGGCCAGACCCGAGATGCGTCGCCACGCTGCCCAATCGCGCCGCGATGTCGAAACCTCCCGCGACGGCGAGGTAGCCCCAAACCGCGTCCCGCGTGCCGCCGATCGTTAATAATTGTCCGCGTACCAACGTGTGGCTTCGCCATGCCGCCAACGGGACGCCATCGGCGGACATCGCGAAATCGCCTCCCGTGACAGCGATGCGGCAGGATTCCGCCGCGATCTCCCACGTACCGCCGACATGAGCGAACTCCAGAGCGGCGGTGTCCGCTGGATTGCCGACCAATGCGTTGGCCAGATGCAGCGCGACGATATCCATCGCCCCGGCACCGGAGACACCGAAACGCCGCCAGCCGCGCCGGCCGGAATCCTGAACGGTGACATAGGGGCCAGGTGCGATCGCCAGCAGAGCATCGCTCATCGCGAGACGGTCACCTGCCGCAGCAAGGCATCGGAGTCGAGGTTGGCGAGGCGCTCGAACTCGGCGGCGCCGATCCGGCGGAACCGAACGTGATCGCCGGCACGGAACAGGAATGGATCCTCACGCTCCGGCTCGAACGGCCGCAGCGGCGTCCGGCCCAGTACATACCAACCGGTGGGCAGAGGGATCGATACGATGACCGCCTGCATGCCGCCGATCATGATGGCCCCCACCGGCACCTGAGAGCGCGGTATTTCCCGGCGAGAAATGTAAAGCGCCGGCGGGAGGCCGCCCAGGTAGGGCAAACCGGGCGCGAAACCGACCGTGTAGACCTGGAAGTCCGCGCCGGTGTGCAAAGCGATCACCGCTTCTTCGGTCAAACCAAGCCGTTGCGCGACCTCCGGCAGGTCGTCGGCATAGGGCGGATCGTAGACCACCGGCACGGTCCAGTCGGTCCTCACGCTGCCTCGCATTGGCGGACCGCTCGCCAACAGGCGGCGCAGTTCGGCGACGAGTTGGGGAAGCGAGATCTCCAGCGGATCGTAACAGATCAGCAAGGAGCGATAGCTCGGCACGGTTTCGATGATGCCGTCGAGTTCGGACGCGGCCAGCGCGATGTCGAGGCCGACGACCGCCTCATTCAGTTCCGGCGTGATCGCATCGCCGAATTCCACAGTGAGGGCGGCGTCACCGACCGGGAGAAAGCGCGGATAGATTTGGGCCTGAGGCAATGCGGGAAACCCGAGGGCGTGGCGATATCCCGGGACCGTAGGCTGAGATCTCCGGTTCGAGAAGAGCGACACTGTCTTTGAGGATCCGCCGGTGATTCGCCTGGTCGCGCCACCGCGCATGCCCACCGCGGGTCGGCACGCGCGGAAGATCGAACACGGATTCGTCGTAACCCGCTCAGCGTAATGGCGTACCCGGCCGTCTTTTCAAGCGCTTGCAGCGCTGGATGGCCGGTCAAGCCCGGTCATGACGGGTAACGCATGAGTCAGGACTTATCGCCACCCGTATCATACAAATCCCCGCCCCTCGGTTTGGAGCAGACGTCACTGCTCCAAACCGAGCACACTTCAGCCTGTTCCTATTATTACCATACAGTAATAATATACTCGGAAACAAATGCAACGACAATAAGAGTTGGACCGAATCCGAAACCGTTCGACCGCGTTGCCCCATCGGCGTTCATCCCTTCTTATCCCCTTTCTTATCCGCGGTAAAATTCTTACCGCGGACCAAACTCCGGCGTTTGAATCAGAAAGAATTTACCGCGGATAA
>JBEKGV010000202.1:0-7083 GCA_050012615.1 Acetobacteraceae bacterium
CAAGGCCGGACAGCTTCAGTGCCGCCTTACGCGATGCCGCGATCGGCGCGCTCACCGCGGCGGGGCACTCAGTCGACCTGCGCGACCTCTACGCCGAAGGTTTCGATCCGGTGCTGTCATCGGGCCAGCGTGGTGCGTATTTCGACGAGTCAGAGAACAAGCGTGGCGTCGAAGATCATATCGCGGCGCTGCGCCGGGCTGAGGGATTGGTGTTGGTTTACCCGACCTGGTGGTTCGGGATGCCGGCGATGTTGAAAGGGTGGGTCGATCGGGTGTGGCTGCCGGGTGTGGCATTCCGCCTCGGTGGTCCGAAGGCGCTTGAGCCGTTGCTGACGGACATCCGACGGATCGGGATAGTGACGACCTATGGCTCGCCTTGGTGGCTGCTGTGGTGGGTGGGCTGGCCGGACCGTCGGGTGGTCAGACGTGGCCTGCGGCCCCTGTGTGCTCCCCGGTGCCGAATACACTGGATGGGACTGACATGGATGGACATGGACAGCCCGACCCGAAGAGAACGGTTCCTGGCGATGGTCGGACGGCGTCTCTCGGAATGGCGGTAGGGGCGGGATGGCGGTAGTGGCCTGTCCTACGCCGCGATCCAGCTTTTCGTCTCTCCCGAGTAAGCGGCCCCCGGATTGCCGCTGACGGTGGTACGCCACATCAACCGGGTCTCGTTGGCGGCGTCGAACCACGTCGCGGCGTGCACAAGGCAACGGTTGTCCCAGACCAGGATGTCGCCTGGCGTCCACTCATGGACATAAATGAACTCGGGGCGCGTCAGGTGCGACATCAGTTCGAGCAGCAGCTCGGCGCCATCGCCATTTGGGCCAGGCTCCATGCCGACAAAGGGCCCCTCCAGCCAGTCCATCTGACCGAATTCGCAAAGATACAGGGCCCGCCGGCCGGTGACGGGATGCACCCTGACGACCGGTTGCCGCTGGGGGCGCTGATGTGGCGGCAGCGTGAGGGGCGGTTCGCCGGCCAGCACCGCATCGCGCGATCGTTTCGCGCTCATGCCGACATGGAGACCCTCCAATCCGTCCACGCGCGCCTTGAGCGCGGGAGACAGCGCCTCATAAGCGGCGGTGCCGTTCGCGAACAAAGTCTGCCCCTGATCTTTCGGGACCGGAATGACGGCGAGGAACAGCGAGATGTCCGGCGGCGGGCGGCGATAGCTTTGATCGGTGTGCCAGCCCCGGCGATGCGGAAACCGTGTTGGCAGGCCACCATCTTCGGTCAGCCGCGGCTCCGGCAAGCGCGGCGGTTGACGCCCGACCGGCGGCGTGTTCGAGACGATGAAGATCTCGGGAACAGTCTCGTGCACCATGTTCAATGGCGTGAGAGTTTCCCGATAATTCTCGACTTCGGGACCAAAGATCCGGCTCAGCCGCACGAGCAGCGACGGTTCCTTGGCCATTGCTTCCATGCCTTGCAGCACCAGCAGGCCATCACTCGCGGCGAGCGCATGAGGCAAAACCTCGGGCTCGCTTTCGGCTGCCTGGACGAACCGATGGGCGTCGGCTTCCCCGGGAAGACGTAAGAGACCGCCGAAATTCGCCCCACGCAACGGATTGGAAAGTTCGAAGCGGCTGCTCAAGGGATACCTGCCAGGTTCGATGTGACGATCATGTCCAAAACGTATCTCATCAACTCCGGCGGTCAACCTGACCCAGCGCCGCGGTTTCGATGCCGTCTCCATCGCGGGCCCATTGCGGGGTCCGGCCTGGCGGCATTAGGGTCCCCGATGTTCGCACCAGAATAATTCAGCGGATGCTCGGCGCGCCGTCGCTCACGTCGAAATCCGCCAATCGCAACACCAGGAGGAATGGCCATGGCGAAGGGTACGCTGATCGCGGCGATGGATTTCACGAACGTCGATGCCGGCGAGTTCAACGATTGGTACGATAACGAGCACATTCCCGAGCGCCGGGCGGTTCCGGGGTTCCTGACCCTGCAGCGGTGGATAGGCGCCGACAACCCGAGACAGTCGGTCGCGACCTACGACCTTGACAGCGTGGCGGTGTTGCAAAGCCCAGGCTACCGGGCCATCGGGGGCGAGAACCTGTCGCCGTGGTCGAAACGAGTGACCGCGAAGGTGCAGCGTCTGCTGCGCTATGAAGGCGAGCAGATCCTGCCCGGCGACGCGGTCGCGCCCGCCAACGCGGGAGGCCTCCTGTTGGTCGGCATGACCCCTGGGCCGCAGGTCGAGAAAGCGTTCAACGCTTGGTACGACGACGAGCATGTTCCCGCTCTGGCCAAGGTCCCCGGGGTGCTGTGCGCACGACGCTTCCGGACCAACGGCGGCGGTCCGAAATACGTGGCGCTCTATCATCTCACGGCACCCGGAGTGGTCGATTCACCCGAATGGAAGCAGGCCAGCGGGTCGACCCCGATGCCGCCGATGGTTCGAGAGTACATGACCGACCGGTTGCGCCTCGTCTGCCGAAGCTATTCGCGCGCTTAGGCCGGTATCGCTGGCCGCGTCCCGCCGCGGCTACGGAAACAGTCGTTCCCCGGTCTCCGCATCTTCCACGAAGATCGCGCTGACCGGGCAATTCTCGGCGGCCTCGAGGATTTTCTCGACGGTGTCCCCTTCGGGATTGACCGCCTCCGACTGACGGTTGTCATTCAGCCGGAACGTGTTCGTGGCGATCGTTTCGCACATCGCGTTGCCGACACATACTTGCTGGTCTACCCAGACGCGCAGCTTGCGGGCCATAGACTTCCTCCTAATGTCCGGTGCCGGTCTTCTAATGTAACGTGACGGGCAGGGACTTTAGCGATCGGAACGTGATACTGGGCTGATATTCCAGTTCCTCCGTCTTTGCATGGAGGTTCGGGAAGCGCTCCGCCAATGCCTTCACGACCTCCTGTCCTTCGACGCGCGCAAGAGTGGCGCCCAGGCAATGATGCGTTCCCGATCCAAAGGCGACGTGCTGGTTGGGATGACGGGTTATGTCGAACGCCGTCGGATTGGGAAACGCGTCGGGATCCCGATTGGCGGACGAAATGAACCAGCGAATGCGATCATCTTTGCGCAGCAGTTTTCCTCGCATCTCCACGTCCTGCGTCGCGATCCGTTGAATGGATTTGACCGGCGAGTCATAGCGCAGGCATTCCTCGGTCGCCGGTTTGGCGAGGCCGGACGGATCCTGCTTCAGCAGCTCCCATTGGTCGGGATGCTCCAGGAAAGCCCGTGTGCCGTTGCAGATCAGGTTGATCGTCGTCTCATGGCCTGCCAGCAGCAGCAGAGACGTGTTGACCAGCACCTCATGCCGGGTGAACACACCTTTTTTCTCGCCGCTCGCCAACACCGAAATAAAATCATCGCCGGGATTGACGATGCGTTCGTCAACCAGCGGTGAGACGTAGTCGATCATCCCCCGCATGCCTTCGGTCAGCGGCTTCATCCGGTCATACTCGCCGCGGCCGATGTAAAGGAGCTTTTCCGCGAGCTTCCTCACATGGCCTCGTTCCGACGTCGGCACGCCCATCATCTGGGCTATCACCATCACGGGAAGCGGCGTGGCCAGATCCCGCATAACGTCCATCTCGCCTTTTTCCTCGGCCGCGTCAAGCAACTCCTTCACCGCCTCTCGCACAAAGGGGCGCCAGGCTTCCATCTGCCTCGGCGTGAAGTAGCTGTGCATCACCCGGCGCATTTCCAGATGCTCAGGACGGTCATGCTGGATGAACTGATCGGCCTGGTAATTCTTGACATATTCGTACAGACCAAGATCGGACTCGTCGATCGCGGGATAAGCGGGCCTCGGGTCGTTCTTGAACACGGCTGAGGAAAACAGTTCATGATTGCGCGTCAGCCAAACCAGATCGTCATAACGCGTCACTGCCCATAATTCATATTTTTCGTTCCAATGGACCGGATCCGCGTCGCGCAGCCGGCCATAGTAGGTGTAAGGATCCGCGATGACGGCGGGGGTGAACATGTCATCCTGAACGATGGTCGCCATTGTCGTTGTGTCTTGCGCGTCCATTTTAGTTGCCTCCTGCACACGATGTATTCTCGGCCCGGAAGACCCGGATTGGGCCCTCCGGTAGCAAGGGCTTCGACTGGTTCGGCCCGGGGCTCAAACGGCTCCGCGGACCATCCCTGCGCTTTGCCCTTCAGTCCATCTGTCGGCAATTATCACGTTTTCTCGGGCGCCGGTACGTGGCGAACCGCCGCCATTCCATCGGCCTTAATCCGCTCCCGGTGCGGCCCGATCAATCCGAATGGCGTTCCGCCAAACGAGAGGGCGACGAACCAGGAGCATGGTCGCGAAACGCTAGGCACCGCGACAGGGGGATGTCAAATCGTTGCGACCGGGGCGTCTGAACGAAACGGATCATCGTGCCGCTGATGCACTCAGGTTGACGTAGCGAAGATCTTCTATCCCCAGGTGGCCTGGCCGCCGACGGCCGTGATCGTGATGTGGCCCATCGTCGTATTAGCTTTGGCACCGTGCCAATGGCGTTCGCCGGCCTTTATGTGCACGACATCACCCACATTGATCTCGCGCTGGTCATGCTCTGTCGCGACCATGCCGGAGCCCGAGGTCACGATCAGCAACTGGTCGCAGGTATGCGTGTGCCAACCGGTGGTGCAGCCTTGGCTGAAGTTCACCACGCTGCAGTTATAGTTTGCCGAGTCCCCAGGTTCGACGATGGTTTGGCGTGACCGGGAAACCGGTCCGGTCCACCCCTCAATCCGCTCGGCGCCTTCGACCGGCACATCCGGTATGTCCTTAAGCGTGACCACCTTCATGATAACTTCCTCCTTTTGACTTATTCGCAGCGTCCGTTCACGGGGCTGGTGGACCTCACTCGCCACGATAGCTTCACGGACTATGTCTGGCAAACGAGTCTGTCATAAGCTGACACCAGATCATCCCCAAGAGGAAGCCGAACTATGCCCGCGACACGCAGCCACGGCATGGACCAGGACTTTTATCCATGGTCTCCGATCGTCACGCGTCCCATTCTCAGATGGCCGGACAACGCTCGCGTCGCACTCGCGGTCATCGTCAACCTCGAGCACTGGGACTGGGAGGTTCCGGCCAATACACCATTGCCGGTCACTCCCATGGGCGGTCCGGAGGGCATGTGGACGGGAAACCAGCCGGCCTTTCCCGACATCGGTGGCTACGGCAACCACGAGTATGGCAACCGTGTCGGAATTTTCCGGATTCTCACGGTGCTGGACAAGTACGGGATCAAACCCACTCTGGCGCTCGATAAAGCCATCGCCGACCACTACCCATTCCTGGTCAAAGAAGGGCAGAAGCGTGATGCCGAGTTCATCGCGCATGGTCTGACGCGCCGGCAAATCATCCACACCGGCATGTCCGAAGACACGGAACGACAATATATTCGTGACTCGATCGCGGCGGTCGAGAAGGCAACCGGCCAGCGCCCTATCGGTTGGTCGGGCCCCGACTTTCAGGAGACGCCGAACACGCCGCATCTCCTCGCCGCGGAGGGCATTCGTTACGTGTGCGACTGGGGCAACGACGAGCAGCCGTACAAGATGACACCGAAAAGCGGAGAGCTCTTTTCGCTCGGGGTGAACGCTTATCTCGACGACAACTATATCCATCTGCACGGTCGCCGCACCATCAACGAGGTCAACCTGCTGTGGCGCGAGTGGTTCGACGGTCTTTACGCCGACGGTGCGACCACCGGACGCCTGATGGTGCTGCATCTGCATCCGTGGATCATGGGCCAGCCGTGGCGCATCCGGCATCTCGATGAAGTACTTGGCCACATCACCGCCCACCAGGGCGTCTGGAAGGCGACCGGCGGCGAGATCATCGATTGGTTCAAGGCTCGGTCTGGCCAATAATCACGCTTTCTGACGGACGAATTGAAGGGAGAACACGACATGACCCTCGCACCCGGCCGGTTCGACTATGCCCCGATCACGGAGCGACCCATCATCAAATGGCCCGGCAACGCACGCGTCGCGTTCTGGGTCGCGCCGAACATGGAATTCTTCGAGTACATGCCGGAGAGCCGGCCGACGCAACCGGACATCCCAACTTACTCGCGCATGGATTACGGTAATCGTGTCGGATTCTGGCGCATGCTCGATGTGTTGAACAAGCACAAAGTTCGTGCGTGCTGCTGTCTCAATCTGGAAATTCTCGATCACTTTCCGGAAATCAAAGATGCCATGATCGCCAGCGACTGGGACTACATGGCGCACGGTCTCTACAACAGCAGGCCGATCTACGACTACACGGAGGAGCAGGAACGGGCGTATTGGCAGGACTTCATCACGCATCTGCGGGAGATGACCGGGAAACGCCTGAAAGGTCGGCTCGGCGGCGGCGCGGGTTATACGGTCAGGACGGATGACCTGATGGCGGAGGCCGGGTGTCTCTATCACACGTCATGGATCATCGATGACCAGCCCTGGCCCATCAATGTGCGAGGCGGCCAGAAGTTCATCTATGTGCCTTATACCGGCCAGACCAACGACGCCGGAATGTTGAGCTGGAATCGGGAGGCTGACTATTTCTTTCAGATGATCAAGGACCAGTTCGACACGCTGTACCGCGAAGGGGCGGAAAGCGGGCGTGTGATGTGTCTGTCGCTGCATCCGCACAATATCGGGCGGCCGAACGCTGCCAAATATCTCGACAAAGCGCTGCGGTATATCCTCGGCCATGACGGGGTCTGGAACACCACGGCCGACGATATCGCCGAATATTACATGGCAAACTGTTACGATGAGGTCACGTCGTGGATAGAAGCGCGAAAGGCCGAGGGGTAGAGCGCCTTTATCGTCATGGTGCAGCTTGTTCGGGCCACCTCTGCAAGCACCGCGTCACGACAGGTCCCCCGGACGGGGCGTACCAGATGCACATGTCCAAGGACACTGGCACGGTCTCAACGAGCTTTTCTTGGCGCCCAAGTTGTTTGGTCCAGCCAGGATGGAGGCAATGACGGCGGATCTACGCGCCCCATGCGAGTGAAAGTGCATGGCGACGAGCTTAAATTCTATCTGCGTTCATCGGCGTTCATCCGCGGTTAAAATTCTTTCTGAGCGGTTAGGCCATGTGAAAACCCGGCGATTGAAGA
>JBEKGV010000203.1:0-7083 GCA_050012615.1 Acetobacteraceae bacterium
GCGAGGATTGCGCGCCGGTCTGTTGTTCGGGCCGGAGCGCGCGGGTCTCGACAACGACGACATGGCGCATGCGGACGCTCTGGTCCGCATTCCGCTGAACCCCGGGTTCATGTCGCTGAACCTGGCACAAGCGGTCATGATCATGGCCTATGAGTGGTGGACATTTCAGGATGCAACGCCGCCACATGAATTCATGACCAACGAAACGCAGGTGGCGAACAAGGCGAGGCTGGAGGAGTTTCTGACACACCTGACAGCCGAACTCGACGCATGCGGCTTCCTGCGCAATCTCCCAAAACGACGTGGAATGGTCCGCAACATTCGCCATTTCTTCCAGCGCGGCGAGGCGACCGAACAGGAACTCCGGACCCTGCACGGCATCGTCACCGAGCTTTCGCTCGGACGCCGTCAGCGCGGCCGCGTCGAACCTGAGGTCGGCGACGCCGATGCGGGCTGAACGACTTTGATCGCGAATAGGCTCGCGCTGGTAGCAATCTGTTAACGTTCACCGGGTAATCAGGCGCTCTCGCAAAAGGAACTCGCGCATGCGAAGCGCTGTGATGGGAACGGTCAACACCGAGCTCCCCGGGGCGACGCTCGTCTCCACATGGTTATCGAGGGTACGGCTCGGTTTGTTCCGCGCCGCGATCCTCACCATCGAGGCGATATGGGTGCTGGCGAGCGGCGATCTGATCCATACCTGGCTGAGGCCAGCCGCCGGTATTCCGTCTCCAGATGCAATGGCCGCGGCCTATTTCGCGGCAACCTTGCTAACCGGCACATCGGTCAAACTGCCGGACGGACGCGAGTGGGGCGGCGCGATCCGGACGCTAGGCGCGATCTTTATTGTCAGCATTGCGTTGCTGCCCCCTTCGCTGGTCACTTTCGCGGCTGCACTGCTTTGGTACGCGCTGGCTCTCGCGGGCATTGTGATTACACGCATCGGGGCGTTTCACCTTGCCGACCGCTCGCTCATCCTGTCGCCGCGGCCTCGGCCGGTAGCTTTCATCGGGAATAGCGAGGCCGCGGCCAGAATGCTGCGGCAACTTGAGGCAGATCCCCATCGCCGCGCTCAACCGGTCGGCTTCTTCGATGACCGTATCTCGCGTACTGGCCCGCTCAGCGGGAAATTGCCGTGCCTGGGTCATATCGACGACCTGACCAGCTATCTGATCGATCATGAACTGCACGATGTTTATATGGCACTGCCTTGGTCGGCGGGTGAGCGCATTTCAGAACTGATACACCGGCTGCGCTTCCTGCCGCTCACAGTCCGCCTCCTCCCCGACCAGATCCCTCCGGCACTGCACGCGTACGATACCGAGCAGCTTGATGGCGTCGTTCTGCCCACCTTGATGCTGCCGCCTTTCTCAGCGGTTGGCGCGATCCTGAAACGCACCTGCGACCTTGTCGTTTCCGCCTTGTTGCTCATCCCGCTGGCGGTTCTGTTCGCCATCGTCGCGCTCATCATCAAGCTCGATAGTACTGGGCCGGTATTCTTCCGGCAGGCCCGGTCCGGGCAGTACGGCCGCAGCTTCAACATCTACAAATTCCGCAGCCTGCATGTAGCGCAGGCGGACGCCAGCAGCGAGACGCTGGTCTTTCGCGGGGACAACCGGGTCACACGGGTTGGGCGGTATCTGAGGAAATATTCGATCGACGAATTGCCGCAGATTATCAACGTCGTCCTCGGCCATATGTCGTTGGTCGGACCTCGCCCACATGCGCCGCGCGCGAAGGCGGACGGCCGTATTTACGCCGAGGTCATGCCGGACTACATGCTGCGCTATCGCGTCAAGCCGGGGATGACCGGTTGGGCGCAAGTGAATGGCTGGCGCGGCAATACAGATACCGAGGAAAAGCTCCGCAAGCGGGTGGAATTCGATTTCGCGTATATCCGGTCGTGGTCGTTGATGCGCGACTTCCAAATTCTGCTATGGACCATTCCTTCCGTGGTCGCCCCTCCCGCGGGCAACATCTGACGTTTCCCGCCCGGGGGGACCCGCAGGCACAGAAATTGGACGAACGTTGACGCGGCTTCGCTGTGCACGGCCGCGCCGTCAGACTGCATCCGTATGGAGGGCATGAGATGACGGAATTGCATTGGCTGCCCGAAATCCTGGATTGGCGCGTTCGCCTACGCGGACTGGCCAACGAGCCTGGCTCGGTTTGGGACAACGCGGTCGCTCTCGCGGGTGCGCGCATCAATTTCGTACTGACCAACGCATTGGACGAAACACTCCGACGCCTGTTGCCGGGTCCGCCAGAGGGGTTGGCGACGAAGCCGGTGCGCCTGGCGGTGCTCGGGTCGAGCACGCTCGCGCATTTGCTGCCGGCCATTCGGGTCGCCGGCCTTCGCCGGGGCATCTGGATCGACACGTACGAGAACGATTACGGCCAGTACCGGCAGGAATTGTCCGACCCGCAATCAGCGCTGCATGCATTCCGACCAACCGCCGTGCTGCTCGCACTGGACGCGCACGACCTGACAGCAGGCGTCACCGCGGCGATGGACGCGGAAGCCGCCGACGCGGCACTAACTGAGGTCACGGAACGAATTCGCTCCACCTGGCAGCAGGTCCGGGAATCGCTGCGGTGCCCTGTTCTGCATCAGGCCGCCCTGCCGGTGCATCTCCCGCTTTTGGGCAACAATGAGCACCGGCTCGCCGGGTCTCGCCCCGCGTTCCTCGGCCGTCTCAATGCACGGCTGCGGACGATGGCGGAGGAAGAGGGCGTCGATATCCTGTCCATCGACGATCGGGCGGCGCGTGACGGAACGCGTTCCTGGCACGATCCCGCACTGTGGCATCGCGCCAAACAGGAAGTCAGCCATACCGCCGCACCGATGTACGGAGATCTCGTCGGACGGTGGGTCGCGGCCAAACAAGGACGGTCGTTCAAATGCCTGGTACTGGACCTCGACAACACCATTTGGGGCGGAGTGATCGGCGACGACGGCATGGAGGGCATCGAAATCGGCCAGGGTTCACCGTTGGGTGAGGCCTATGTCGCGTTCCAGGACTACGCGCGCGAGCTCAGCCGGCGAGGGGTCATCCTGGCCGTTTGCTCCAAGAACGATGAACCCAACGCTTTGGAGCCGTTCGAGAAACATCCCGATATGGTTCTGCGCCGCGGCGATATCTCGAGCTTCATAGCCAACTGGTCGGACAAACCCGCGAATATCCGCGCGATCGCCGAGGCGTTGAATATCGGCCTGGATTCGCTGGTTTTCGTCGATGACAACCCATTTGAACGAAACCTGGTGCGCCAGGAATTGCCGATGGTCGCGGTGCCCGAGGTTTCGGACGATCCGACCGGCTATCCTGTCGCGCTCGCCGACGCCGGGTATTTCGAAGGCCTCGCGGTCACCGATGAGGACCGCGAAAGGACCAGCCAATATCAGGGTAACAAGGCCAGGGACGCGCTGAAGGCCTCGGCCACCGATCTCCCGGCGTATCTGCGCGGGCTGGAAATGCGGTTGATCGTCAGGCCGTTCGACCGGATAGGACTGCAGCGGATCGCGCAACTGATCAACAAATCGAACCAGTTCAACCTGACTACGCGGCGCTACACCGAGGAAGATGTGATCGCTGTGATGGCTGACCCCGAGGCCTTCGGACTGCAACTGCGACTGTTCGACCGATTCGGCGACAACGGGGTGATCGCGATCGTGATTGGCCGCTTGCAGCCGAACAAAGATCTGTTGATCGACACGTGGCTCATGAGCTGCCGCGTACTCGGCCGCCAGGTGGAACCGACCACATTGAACCTGATCTGCTTCGAGGCAAGCAGATTGGGCGCGCGACGGCTGGTGGGCGAATACATCCCCACCAAGAAGAACGGCATGGTCAAGGACCACTACGCGAAGCTCGGATTCACCGCGATGGAGACCGATGCTTCAGGCGGGAGCCGGGCGGTGCTCGACCTGACCGGTTTTCAGCCGGCTGAAACGTTCATCCATGTGACCGAGGGGTGACCCAATGGCGACCGAAGCCGAGATTTATCCCGCGCTGACCACGATCTTCCACGATGTGTTCCTGCGCGACGATCTGGCGCTGACTCCCGAATTGAATGCCAAAGACGTGCAAGGCTGGGATTCGTTCAAGCAAATCGAAATCATCATGGCGAGCGAAGAAGCGTGGAAAATCCGCTTCACCACGCGAGAACTGGACGCACTCCGTTCGGTCGGCGATCTGGTCCGGACGATCGCCACGAAAACCTCGGGAGGTTGAGGCGAAACTACCCTCCGGCCACCGCGTACTGCTGTTCGTGGCGGGTTACCTGGATTTGATAGTTCTCCCGATAACGATCGCTCACCTGTTGATGGACCGCGAGTGCTGCCGCGTCACGCTCGGCTGAGGGCGGGTCGATCAGGTCGAAGTGACCGTATGTGTCCTCGCCACGCACGAGCATCGCGCACAAACGAACAGGACTGTTCACGCGGATATGGGTCGGAACGTAGTTGAGACCGATCCCGACCCGCCGATGTGAGGCGTTGTTGGGCGCCGAGGTGTGTACCGAAAATTCATGATGCAACGAGAATGAGCCCGCCGGCAGCGCCATCGCCACCGGGCTTGTTTCATCGAATGGCTCGGTGATTGTCTGGCCGGCGCGGTTGATGCTGTTCACCAGGCCAAGTGGAGCGTGGCGCAACTGGCGGGCCGCACCGCGACCGGACAGATGTTCCATGCAACCGGCCTCCCTGGTGGCGTCCGTCAGCGCGACCCAGGCGCCAACCTGCTCGTGCGGGTCCAGGCCAAAATAGGTGCCGTCCTGGTGCCAGGCCGCGAAGGTCGGCGACTTTGGCTCCTTGATGAAGAACGTGCTGGTCCAGACAAGGATGTTTGGGCCGATCACGTCCTCGACCGCGTCGAGGATTTTCCGATGGCGGATCAGGGTATTGAACCAAGGGGAATGCGCATAAGCGTGGGAACGCCATTTGACGTCGGCGTCGGCGACAGCCGAACCGAGTTCCGCCTCGAGCCGCTCCAGACCGGCGAGGCAGGTGGCGATTTCCTCTGGCGTGAGGGCCGGAATGGGAAAGAGGAAGCCGTTGTAGCGGTAGGAGTCGACCTGCTCCCGGGTGAGCGCCTTCATTTGCTTCCTTCCCTGATTCCTGGCCCGAGCAGGCCAGTCGTGACTGAGACATTGGCCTGCTCGCGCCAAGCGGACGGTTTCCTCCGCGAGGGAACAGACTTTTGCCCGACGACAAGGGTTTTCACGAGTGACGGTCGAATGCAAGGCTCAGTTCAACGCTTTCAGTCCTGAACGCCGCGCATACGTTCTAGGGGCTGCCGAAGTGCCGACATGGCGGGAGCCTGGCTCGGCTCGCCAACGTCTCCTTAAGCACCGTGCGCGACTTTGAGAAGAAACGCCGGGAACCAATCGCCAACAACAAGGCTGCCATCGAGCGAGCTTTATGTAACGCCGGAATAGGACTGGTGGCTGACAAGGAAGGAAATCCAATCGGTATCGAGCATCGCTACAGCAACAGGACTGTGACCGCGCTGGATGACGACCGCGACCCTAAAAGGCCCTAGTACATCTCGCCGGAAGTTTGAGCCCCTTTGGGGTCTGTGTCAGGCGACAAGGGGTTTGCCCTTCACGGTCCAGCGGAATGGCTTCGCCATCGTGGCATTGAAGTAGGCGATGAAGCCTTCGACCCGCTGTTGGAGATGATCCCCCGATGTGAAATTACCGCGCCGGAGCAGCTTTCTGACCAGGATCGAGAACCAGATTTCGATCTGGTTGATCCAGGATGCGTGCTTTGGCGTGAAATGGAAGGTGATGCGATGACTGGGATCACGCAAGAACGCCTCGCGTGTGGCCATTGACCGAAGGACACCGGATTTTCCCTTCTCCCCGAGATCGTCCTCGATCCCGCACAGTTCAGCCACGAGACGGGCGACGCCTTCCGACATATGGGTATTGAGGTTATCGCAGACGACGCGCCACGGCGCGACCGGCGACGCCGAAGCGAACAGATCCTTCATGAACGCGACGAAGTCGTCCTCGGTGCGGGTATCGCCGATCGTGCCGCGCACCGTTCCCGTGGCGACATCGAACGCGGCGATCAGCGCTTTGGTGCCATGTCGGATATACTCAAACTCGCGCCGTTCGACGTGCCCCGGCTTCATGGGAAGGCTTCTGGCGGCTCGTTCCAGGGCCTGGATCCCGGTCATCTC
The DNA here is from genome assembly GCA_050012615.1 of Acetobacteraceae bacterium. Lineage (GTDB taxonomy): Bacteria > Pseudomonadota > Alphaproteobacteria > Acetobacterales > Acetobacteraceae > Rhodopila. Next base: position 6,186 of record JBEKGV010000203.1, read on the forward strand.
GTCGATCGAAACGGTCTGACCGCCCTGTTCAGCCAGGGCGGTCGCCGCTCGGTACACAGAGCAAATGTCAGCACATTTCTCGTCGAAGCCGGGATCAGGCTTCGGTGTCAGCCAGTAACGGATGCGATGCGGCTTAAGGTCCGCTTCTTTTTAAAAAGCGTCCGACCGAGCCGTGCGAGATACTTTCGACGATGCCACGCCGGACCGCCTGGCGGGCCAGTTCACTCTGACTCCAATGACTGATCGGGACATCGAGCGCCTCGGGATCTTCACAGGACAAGGCCACGATCTTGCAGATCACCTCGGGTGTGAACCGCGCTGGCGCACCAGACCGTGGCGCGTCGCTCAAACGCGCGGCCACGTCAGCGGTTGCCTCCGCGTCCATCCAACGGCGGCGCCAGATGCCGGCGGTCTTGCGCCAGATCCCCAGTTCGTCCGCCGTCTCTTCGACCCCAAGGCCGCTCCCGGCGAGCAGAATGATCCTGGCCCGCTCCGCCAACTTCCGTGGCGTTGAATGCGCCCGGGCCAGGGCGTTCAGTTCGTGCTCATGCTCAACCGACAGTTCGATCGGTGACGCTTTGTGTGCCGGCATCTGGCCGCCCTCATCTGGTTCGGCGGCCCGTTGGCATCGATCCCCGATTCCCGGCTCACGCCGGGACCAGCGAAACTCACAATTCACGGGAACTGTGGCAAATTCGACTCGGTTCACCGAACCGAGTCGCCAATTCCGGCGACGTGTACTAGGCAGAGGGTTCCGACGAGTCCGGTGTCTGGCCAGCCGCCTCTAGCCCAACTTCGCGGATTCGCGATTTGAGCGCGAGATAACCCATTGATGGCCATGGTGGGGTCGTTCAAAGGTCTTCACTACATCGGCGTTTGCGACTGTGCCGTGCCGGCG
>JBEKGV010000204.1:0-7081 GCA_050012615.1 Acetobacteraceae bacterium
TGTCGTCAGTTCGGTGTATTGCTGCTCGTCGACATAGGTCAGTGCCGGCATCAGAACCAGCAGCACGAAAGCGACCACCACCAGCGCGCCGACGGAACTGAACCAGCGGCCGAGATCTGGTCTCACCCAGTTCACCACAGTGGTCAGGCGCATGTGACTATCGGCGCGCAGCGCCACCACGGTGCCGAGCATCACCAGCCACAGAAACAGGAAATTGCCGAGTTCGTCGGTCCAGATGAGCGGGTTGTCGAACACGTAGCGGGAGACGACGCCGGCGAACAGAATGCAGGTTTCGGCGACCACGATGACGGCGCCTACTCCTTCGGTCAGCATGCCGATCGCGCGGTCCAGCCAGAGCGCTGCATGGCGCAGTCCGAAGCGGTCGCCTGGCGCGAGAACTGGAGTGTGTTGCTCCGCAGCGCCGCCGAGACTCATGGGAGGCCGGTCACGCGGAATAGCTGCGCCCAGTCTGGAAATATCTTTTGCTGCAAGGTCGTCCCCTGAAATTCTTAGGGCATTCGCGCCCGTGTAGAGGGCGAAACCGTGCCGTCCGCGGGTGGGGGTGTCAACGGGGAGCCGAGACCTCTGGGCGCGCCGGAACGGGTGCGCGCCTACTTGCTGGCGCGACAGCGCGAGTCACGGTCGTTACACCGATAGGGGTCGGGCTTTGACCCGGCAATCTGTCGCCGCACGTGCTTGAATAGATGGCCAGGTCAAGCCCGGCCATGACGCGGTAGCGAAGCCCGGCCATGACTCGTAAATTGGAGTGCGCGCTCCCTAGGTTCTGTGCGCTATCCACGCCCAGGAGCGGGAACGCCGTGAACCTGGGCGTAGTGCAACCGCAGCAGGTCCTTGCCGTAGTCGTTGCCGTTCGGCGTCCGGATGACCGTGTGGATGTGGCACTTCGCCGGCTCGGTGTTGGTCAGGAACACGCCGGAGTGATGATCGAATTCGATCATCGCGACGGGACTTTGGATACGGTAATAGAATGGATCCTCGTCGCCGTCGCCGCCGATCCAGCAAAAGTAGGTCGCATCGATGTGCTGCTCGATCTGGCGCATCCGCGCGGCGAACGGACCACTGGGCAAAATCTCGAAATACGCGGCGATCAGTCCCAGCAGCCGGTCGCGTTGCGAAGCGGGGAAGTCGCGCACAGCCACACCCTCATGGGGAATAATCCAATTGTCACGATAAGCGCCGCCGAGGTGGCGTTGATCGGCTGGATGCCACCGCCCCTCCGGCATCGCCGGGTCATGCATCAGCAGATAAACCCGGGCATGAAGCTGCAACGCGGGGGGCAACGCGCGCATCAGTTCCAGTCCGAGCCGTTCCTCATCCTGGAACAGTTCCAAGCCGACGTAGGGACCGCAATCGATACAGTTCGGTTCGGCACCGATGAAGTCCGGCGACAGCACCATCTGGTCCTGCAGAACAAAGCAGTTCAGGCACAAATGGTGACCGAACAGGCTCCAGCCCCAGGGCTCGGTGGCGGACGGTTCGCCGAACAGGCTGAAATTGTAGCTGTATTCGTTCATTACTCGCGGCGCGTTGACCAGTTCGCCGAGGAAGCCGTTGGTCCGCATGGCGCCACGGGCCTTGGCGAAGCCTTTGGGGCTCAGGCTTGCCCGTAGCACCGCCAGGATGGCATCGCGTAGCGGGGCGCCGAGTTCATCGAGGCGTAGGCCGAAACGATCGAAATACAGTTCCGGATTGCTCCACATGCGCCATTGCGGTGCATCGATCGTGTGACGCAGCCGTCCCCGCTCCTCCTCCGACGCGACGTTCAGCACGGCTCGCGCCGCCTCCACCATGGCACCGGCCGGAGCGTTCTCGTCGGCGAGCGTGTAGAGATCCGGCACGACATCGCCGTTCGTGGTGATGCCGCGGAACGGCTGCTCGAGCCGCGTGCGCCGCTCCGCGAGCAATCCCGCGACCCGCGGACGCGTCGCCAGAGCGTGCGCCGCGTGGCTATAGGCGTCACGTTCGGAGATGCCGGCGACGCGCGGATGGTCCGGCGGTGGGATGAGATCGCGGAAGTTGTTGCTCATGCCGCATGCCTCCTTCGCGTCAGTTCACCGTCGCGTGGCGCAGTGCCGGAATGACTTCGGTGCCGAACATCTCCCAGGCCTCGCGCAATTGCTCACGCGCGGCGGTGCGATCGAAGGTCGCGAGGAAATGGCCGGCGCCAACCTCGCGGCACTGGGCGATCGTTTGTTCGGCCACGCTGGCCGGCGATCCGGCGATGAATTCGTCGCTGCCGATGGAAAAGGCGTGCGACACGGGCGTGTCGAGCACCTCGCGCTCGGGCGCCGACAGACGCGGATCGGCCAGGAGACGCGCGCGCGTCTGTTGCTCACGAAGGCGTGATGCCGCGCGTACCCCCGCGTCGTCCCGGCCGATCGAGACCTGCCGGCGCAGCGCCATTTGGTCCGGTCCGGACGGTGTGCCGACACGACGAGCCTCATCGCGGTAGGCGTCGAAGATGCTCCTGACGCGATCCGCCGGATGGAAGCCGGTGCAAATTTTGGCGCCTCGCCGGGCCGCCTTGCGCGCCGAGTCCTCGCTGATGACGGTGACCCATTTGGGCGGAAACGGCCGCTGGAGCGGGCGCGGCACGAGACGGAGGTCGGTGAATTGCCAATACTTGCCGCGATGGGAGATCACCGGCTCGGCCAGTGCCGCGTCGAGGATTTCGATCGCTTCATCGTTGCGTTCGCGCGCCTCGGCCACGCTCATGCCGACCTGCGCCATCTCCTGCGGAATGCCGGCGGCGGTGCCGATCTCGAGGCGGCCCTGGGTCAGGTGATCCAGCATGCCGATTTCCTCGGCCACCTTCCACGGCTGGTGGTATGGCAGAACCAGCCCCATCACCCCGAGCCGAATCGTGCTCGTCCTTCCCGCCACCTGGGCGATCAGGAGGTTGGGGGCCGGACTGTAAGCGTGGCCAAAATGATGCTCGCTGAAGAAAATTCCCTCGTAGCCGAGGGGTTCGGCACGGGGCCAAAGATCGAGATACCAGTTGAAGTAGTCCGCCGACAGGCGCGGATCGCTGATGGTGTCGGGCTCGCGAGGGGCCGGGAAGAATTCGAAGATCCACGGTTTGATCACGCTACGCCTCCTGGTTACTGTCGGGTCTGCCAGTACCCGGAATTGTTGAAGCGCGACACACCCCGCGTCATGGCCAGGCTTGACGGTGTAACGACCATGACTCGCGCTTTCGCGATGGTAAGTACCAGGACCTTCTGGGCACACGCAATGTGCGACGGCGAAGGGGGCCACAAGGAGACCGGGCTACAGGAGACCGGGCGCGGCGATCGGCTTATCGGACAGACACGAAACATTCGGGATCCCGGGACCATGACCGAGCGTTTTACCGTCACCTATCACGTGCGCGGCGACGCCGCCTCGATCGAGGCTCGCGCGCAGGCGATCGCGGTGGAACAAAGCGTGGAAATGCCGCTGGCCGCGATCGATGAGCCCGCGATCCTGTCTGAGATCGTCGGCAAGGTCGAGGCGATCAACGATCTCGGGAACGGCACGTTCTCCGTGCGTATTGGTCTGGCGCTGGCGACCGTAGGCGACGATCCGGGACAGCTGCTGAACATGCTGTTCGGCAATACCTCGCTGCATGACGACGTGATCCTGCGCGACGCGGTCATTCCGGAGCGGTTGCGTGCGCACAGCGGCGGTGCGCCTGAGTTGCGGCGGCGGCTTGGCGTTCCGCGGCGCGCGTTCACCGGCTCGGCACTGAAGCCGCAAGGCCTGGCTCCGGATCGCCTCGCCGATCTCGCCGAACGGTTCGCGCGCGGAGGGTTGGATTTCATCAAGGACGATCACGGCCTCGCCGATCAGGCTTACAGCCCATTCGCCACCCGGGTGCCGTTGATCGCCGAAGCGGTGGCGCGCGGCGCGCGATCGACAGGGGTTGCGACACGTTACATCCCCAGCCTGACCGGCGACCTCGACCAGTTGCGCGCGCAGGCAACGATCGCGCGAAACTGTGGCCTGGACTGCATGATGGTCGCGCCGATGGTCACGGGATTTTCCTCCGTTCGGGCTTTGACCCGGGCGTTTCCCGAGGTGGTTTTCTTCGCGCATCCCTCCATGGGTGGCGCAGCTCGAATCGCGCCCGAGCTGCTGATTGGGCGCCTGTTTCCGGCTTTGGGGTGTGGCGCGGTGATCTTTCCAACCTACGGCGGGCGGTTCGGTTACTCGCCCGCCACGTGTCGTGAGCTGGCTACCAACGCGCGACCGGCTCTGGCGGTCCCCGCGGGGGGCATCGCTCTGGACCGGGTCAGCGAACTGCTTGACTTCTATGGCTCGGACACGATGTTACTGATCGGCGGCAGTTTGTTGTTGGCCCGCGATCGAGTAACCGAGGCATCCGCGGCCTTCGCCGACGCCGTCATGCGATATGGGGTTTCTGAGCATGGATGTTGAACAACCGCCCAACTTTCGCCTGGCGCGGGACGATTTCCGGTGGGACGGGGTGGTATGCCAGCCCTACAAGCAGGATGGTGAGGCGCCGTTCAAGGATATCTCGCGCCAGGTGCTGTTCCATGATGACGCGCTGGCCTGCGAACTTCGCTATTTCGAGATGGATGGAAACGGGTTCTCCTCGTTTGAACGCCACGAGCATGAGCATGGCGTGATGATCCTGCGTGGCCACGGCCAGTGCATGGTGGGCGATGAGGTTCGGGATGTGAAACAATTCGACCTGATCACCATTCCGGCGTGGACGTGGCACCAGTTCCGCGCCAATGCGGGGGAGACGTTCGGGTTCTTGTGCATGGTCAATGTGAAACGGGATCGGCCTGTGCTGCCGACCGCGGAGGAACTGAGCCGAATGCGCACCAACCCCGCGGTAGCGGCGTTCCTGGATAGTTAGCGCGCTTTCCAGGAATCAGGATTGTACACCAGATAGCTTGACTTTTAAATTCAGTCGTCAGCCACGTCATGGCCGGCCGCCGAGCCGGCCATCAATCGCCGCACGGTGCGTGGACAGGTCCCCCGGACAAGCCGGGGGATGACGTGTTGGGCGACCGTGCCGATGACGTGTTGGGCGACCGTGCCGATGACGTGTTGAGCGACCGTGCTGACGACGTGTTGGACGACCGTGCCGACGACGTGTTGGATGACCGTGCCGATGACGTGTTGGGCGACCGTGCTGACGACGTGTTGGGCGACCGTGCCGACGACGTGTTGGGTGACCGTGCCAATGACGTATTGAGTGACCGTGCCGATGACGTGTTGGGTGACCGTGCCGCCAGGTCAATCAATTCGGCGATTGCATTACCCCGCCAGAAAGTTCTCGGCCTCTCGCACGACGTCCGCCAACGCACCATCCGCGAACGGTGAGATCAATCCGGCGGCTCGCACGAGTTCCTGAAACGGCGCGGACCCACCCAGATCGCACAATCCGACATAGGCGTTGAGCGCTTCGCCCGGATCGCGGCGTGCGCGCGACCAGAACTGCATCGCGCAACATTGAGCCAGCGTATAGTCGATGTAATAGAATGGCGATTTGTAGATATGCGGCTTCGCCTGCCAGCGTCCGCCTTTCGCGGGGTATGCGAGATCGTCGTGATCCGTCCACGGCATGTAATGCCGCTCCAGCTTCCGCCACATCGCGTGACGCTCGTCCGGCGAGGCGCCGGGATTCGCGTAGACCTCATGCTGGAAGTGATCGACGCAAACACCATAAGGCAGGAACGATAATGCGCCGATCAGGTGCATGCGCCGGAAACGGTCCGCCGCGGCATCGCCCACCAGAAGGTTCATGTAAGGCCAGGTGAGGAACTCCAGACTCATGGAATGGATTTCTGCTGATTCCATCGTCGGCCACAAATAGTCGACATTCGGCAGATCGCGGGAGCGATGGTTCTGAAACGCATGGCCCATTTCATGGGTGAATACGCCGATGTCGTGATGCGTGCCGGTGAAGTTGGCGAAAATGAACGGCATGCCGACCGTCGGGAATGACGTGCAGAACCCGCCGCCCGACTTGCCGGGCCGGTTGCGCAGATCGAGGAAACCGCCGCCTTCCATGTCTTGGAAAAAACGGCCCAGTCGGGGATCCATTTCGTCGAACATGATTCGCGCGTGGGAGACGAGAAAATCGTGTCCTCCGGCCGGTCTGGGATTGCCGGCGGGATCGATCAACGCCTCATCCCAGAAGCGCAACTTGTCCCAACCGAACGTGGCACGGCGCTGTTCCAGTAGCCGCGCGACCAATGGCACCACGTGTGTCACGACCTGCTCGCGATATCGGGCCACATCGTCAGGCCCATAATCGACGCGCCGCATCCGCCGGTATCCGAGCGGCGTGTAGGTGGCGAACCCGAGCTTGCGCGCCATGCCATGCCGCAACCGCACGAGGTCGTGATAAATTTGATCCAGCTCCGCACCGTGTTGCTCGAAGAACGACCAGCGCACGGTTTCGGCCTCGTGGCGCACGGTCCGGTCCGGATCCTCGGCGAATGGCGCGAGGCCGGCGAGATTGACCGTCTGACCGCCGATCGACAGGCTCGCCGAGGCAAGGATTTCGGTATAGCGCGAGCTCAGCCGCGATTCTTCTTCCAGGTCCGGTTTGATCACGGGATCGAACGCGGTGATGTCGGTCTCCCATAACCGTACCGCATGCGAACCGGCCTCACGCGCCAGCGCTGCCCGATCGGGCAGCGCGAGCAGCCGGCGTTTAAATCCCGTCTCCAGATCGGCGGCCTCGGGTGCCAGCCCGTCAGCGTATTCGCGCGCCGTCTTCGCCTCGGCGTCCGTCGTGTCCTGAGCGAACCGCAGATGCACCAGCGCGCTCCAGGTATCGAACGTGCGCCGTGCCGCGTCCCATGCATGCAGGGCGCCGCTGAGATCTCCCGCGCCAAGAAGCTGTTCCAGCGCGGCATACTCGGTGGCCAGGCTCGTTTTGTCCGGCGTGGCGACGGAGATGGATCCGAAGTCGATCATGCCGCGGCCTCCTCGATCAGTTTGCCTGGTGTCGTGCCCTCACGCTCGAATACCACCCGCCCCTCATGCAGACCCGGGAGCGCAGGACGATGCGCGATCGAAACCAGCGTCGTGTCGG
>JBEKGV010000205.1:0-9914 GCA_050012615.1 Acetobacteraceae bacterium
GCGAATGGATCCGGTCGTAGACCACACCGACGACCAGGAACAGCGCGGCCGAAACGATGCCATGCGACAACATCTGAAACAGCGCGCCCTGAATGCCCTGCTCGTTGAACGTGAAGATGCCGATCGTCACCACGCCCATATGCGCGATCGAGGAATACGCGATCAGTTTCTTCATATCCTCCTGCGCGAGCGCGACGAGCGACGTGTAGATCACGGCGATGACCGACAGCGTGTAGATGAGCGGTGCATAGTATTGTGAGGCGTCCGGCAACATCGGCACCGAAAATCGCAGAAACCCGTAGGCGCCCATTTTCAACAGCACGCCCGCCAGGATGACCGAGCCGGCGGTCGGCGCCTCGACATGGGCGTCGGGCAACCAGGTGTGGACCGGCCACATTGGCACCTTGACGGCGAAAGAGGCCATCAGCGCGAAGAACAGCCAGGTCTGCATCTGGACCGGGAACCGTGTGTCCATCAGCACCGAGATATCGGTCGTTCCGGCGTGCAGCCACATCGCGATCAGCGCCAACAGCATCAGCACCGAGCCGGTCAATGTGAACAGAAAGAATTTTACCGCCGCGTAAACCCGCCTCGGACCGCCCCAGATGCCGATGATCAAATACATCGGGATCAGCACGCCTTCGAAAAACATGTAAAATATGACGAAGTCGGCGGCACAGAACATGCCGACCAGCATGGTTTCCAACACCAGAAACGCGAGCATGAATTCGCGAACCTTGGTGTGGATGGACTCCCAGCTCGCGAGAATACAAATCGGTGTCAGAACGGTCGACAACAGAACGAACAGCACCGAAATGCCGTCGACACCCATTTTGTAGGCGATGCGATAGTGCGGCAGCCACGTCACCGATTCGTTGAACTGAAATCCCGGCTCGCGCGGATCGAATTTCACCCAGAGGACCAAAGACAACGCCAGCACCAGCAGGCTCGTCCACAGTGCGGTCCAGCGGGCGTTGGAGGCGACCGTTTCCTCATCGCCGCGCACCGCCATGATCACGATGCAGCCGGCCAACGGCAGCCAGGTGACGAGCGACAGAATGGGAAAGCCCGCGGCGTTCATTGGATCACCGGAAGAACATGAAGACGCCGATCAGCACGACGACGCCGATCAGCATGACAAAGGCATAAGCCGCGAGCGAACCAGTCTGGATTTTCACCGCCTCACGCGACCCGCCGGCGGCGATCGCGGCGAGGCCGTTCGGCACACCATCGATGATCGTGGTATCGCCGACGCGCCAGGAGAAACCGGCGAGCCAAAAGTAGGGCCGCACGATGACGCGATCATAAAGCTCGTCGAAATACCACTTGTTGAGCAGGAAGAAGTAAATGACGGGGAAACGCTTCGCGAGCGCCCGCGGCAGATTCGGCTGCCTGATGTACATGACCCAGGCGAGCGCGATGCCGAGGATCGCCATGACCAACGGAGCGTAGTCGACAACCGCCGGAACGTGGTCAAGTTGTTCCATGATCGTGTTGTCCGGGCGATTGAAGATCGAATGATTCCAGAACTCCGCCTGTCCTTCGCCGATGAACCAGCCATTGAGCAAATAGCCCGCGACGATCGCTCCGACGGCCAGAAGCAGCAGCGGGACCAGCATGACCGAAGGCGATTCGTGGACATGCTCCAACGTATGTTGGTCGGCGCGCGGCTTGCCGTGGAACGTCATGAACAGCAGCCGCCAGGAGTAGAACGCGGTCAGAAACGCCGCGAGAATGGTGCAGACGAAGGCATAAACGCCGATGTTGGTGTGTGCCAGATACGCCGCCGAGATGATCGCGTCTTTGGAATAGGAGCCCGCCAATGGCGGAATGCCGGCCAGCGCCAGATTGCCGATCCACATCACCGTGCAGGTGACCGGGATCAGTTTCGCCAGCCCTCCCATCCGGCGCATGTCCTGCTCGTCAGACATCGCATGGATGACCGAGCCGGCGCTCAGGAACAGCAGGGCTTTGAAGAAAGCATGTGTCATCAGGTGGAAAATCGATACCTGATAGGCCCCTACGCCGGCCGCGACGAACATGTATCCAAGCTGTGAGCAAGTCGAATAGGCGATGACCCGCTTGATATCGTTCTGGCAACAACCAACCGTGGCGGCGAACAACGCGGTCGATGCACCGATGAAGGTAACAAACGCCAGCGCGTAAGGCGCGTACTCCATCAGCGGCGACATCCGCGCCATCAGGAACACGCCGGCTGTGACCATGGTCGCGGCATGAATGAGCGCGGAGACCGGCGTCGGTCCTTCCATCGCGTCAGGCAGCCACACGTGCAAACCAAGCTGCGCGGATTTGCCCATCGCGCCGAAGAACAGCAGGAAGCCGATCAGTTCCAGCATCGGCAGATCGCGGCCAAACAGATGATACGTATCTGCCCCGTGTTTCGTGACGTTGCCGAAAATCGATGAAAACTCGACGGACCCGAAGGTCATGAAGATCAGCGCGATGCCAACCGCGAACGGCAGGTCGCCAATGCGATTGACGACGAACGCCTTGATCGCCGCCGCGCAGGCCGCCGGACGATCATACCAGTAGCCGATCAGCAGATACGAACAGAGGCCGACGCCCTCCCAGCCAAAGAACAGCTGCGCCAGATTATCGGCCGTCACCAGCATCAACATCGAGAAACTGAACAGCGACAGGTAGGCGAAGAAGCGGTAGCGAGGATATTTGTCGTGCGCCATGTAGCCGATCGAATAAACATGGATCAGCATCGATACGAACGTCACCATCGCGACCATCGCCGCCGCCAGCGTGTCATACCGCAACGCCCATGAGACGTGGAATTTGCCTGCCTCGATCCAGGTCGAGAGATCGACGACGTCAGGCTCGCCGCCGCCCATGACCAGCGTGAAGAACGCATAGGACCCGCAAACCGCGGCGATCAACATACCAAGGATCGATGCGCCGGTGGACGCGCGATCGCCGATCGCCTTGCCGAGCAGCCCGGAAATCAGCGCGCCAGCAAGCGGCGCGAAGACGGCGATCGCGTAAACCATGCTAGCCTTTCATCAGGTTGACATCTTCAACCTGGATCGAGCCGCGGTTGCGGAAATACACGAGAACGATGGCCAGTCCGATCGCGGCCTCGGCGGCGGCGACGGTCAGCACGAACATCGCCATCACCTGCCCGGCCAGATCGTTCAGCGCGGCGGAGAACGCGACGAGGTTCAGATTGACGGCGAGCAGGATCAACTCGATCGCCATCAGCATGATGATCACGTTCTTCCGGTTGAGGAAGATGCCGAACACCCCGATTACCAGCATGATGGCGCTGACGATCAGGTAATGCGTGAGGCTGACCGATGTCATGCGCTGATGCCTTTAGTGATGGCCATGGTCGTCAACCGGTTCCGGCTCGGGTTCCGGGGTGGCGTGACGGCGCAGGAAGCCGCCGCTTTCGGTCGTCCCCGCGCCGAGCGAAATCGTGACGACCTCAAGAGTTTCGGCGACCGTCCGGCTGTTTTGCATGCGAATGTTCTGATGCCGGGAGCTTTTGCGGTCGCGCAGGGTCAGCACGATCGCTCCGATCATCGCCACCAGAAGCACGAGGCCGGCCATCTGAAACAAGAAGATGTAGTCGGTGTAAAGGACCTGGCCCAGAGCCTGAGTGTTGCTGACGTTGGCGGGTGTCGGCGACATGCGAAGCGCGTCAACGTTTGGCGCGAGGGTCCAGCCGCCAAACGTGAGTGCGAATTCAACCAGCAGCGCCACGCCGACGGCGGCGCCGACGCCCGCGTATCGCTGGAATCCACCGCGCAATTCCTCGAAGTCGATATCCAGCATCATGACGACGAACAGGAACAGCACAGCGACCGCGCCGACATAAACGACGACCAGGATCATCGCCAGGAACTCGGCACCCGCGATCAGGAACAAGGCCGCCGCGTTGAAGAACGTCAGGATCAGAAACAGCACCGAGTGCACGGGATTGCGCGAGACAATCACCAGCGTAGCCGAGACCAGCATCACCGCGGCGAACAGGTAGAAGAAGAAGTTGACGATCATCGGTAGGGCGCGTCCAGTTCCAGCCGCCGCGCGAGTTCAGGCTCCCACCGGTCGCCGTTCGCCAGCAGCTTGTCCTTATTATAAAGCAACTCCTCCCGCGTCTCCGTCGCGAACTCAAAATTCGGCCCTTCCACGATCGCGTCCACTGGGCAGGCCTCCTCGCAGAGTCCGCAATAGATGCATTTCGTCATGTCGATGTCGTAGCGGGTGGTGCGGCGCGATCCATCTTCCCGCGGCTCGGCTTCGATGGTGATGGCCTGAGCGGGACAGATCGCCTCACAGAGTTTGCAGGCGATGCAGCGTTCTTCGCCGTTGGGATACCGGCGCAGCGCGTGCTCGCCCTTGAAGCGCGGGCTGAGCGGTCCTTTCTCGTAAGGATAGTTGATCGTCGCCTTTTGCCGGAAAATATAGCGCAGCGTGAGGCCCATTCCTGTGAGGAGTTCGGAGAGCAGGAGGCCGCGCGCGGTACGGTCGAGGAAGGCCATTCAATCAGGCTCCTTTCGCCCCATTCGTGATGTCACGCCCCATTGGTCACGCATTCGGCAGCCATCCAAACGCCATCAGCACGCCCGCGGTCAGCACCAGCCAGAATAGCGAGAATGGCAGGAACACCTTCCATCCCAGCCGCATCAGTTGGTCGTAACGGTAGCGCGGAAAGGTTCCGCGGACCCAGATGAAGGTGAACAGACACAGACAGATTTTCAGGATCAGCCAGATCGGACCGGGGATCCAGGTGAACGGCGCGAGGCTCACCGGAGGCAACCAGCCGCCAAGGAACAGGATCGAGGTCATCGCGCTCATGAGGATCATGTTGGCGTATTCGCCAAGGAAGAACAGGCCGAAGCTCATGGAGCTGTATTCGACGAAGAAGCCGGCGACGATTTCCGATTCACCCTCGGGCAGGTCGAACGGGGCTCGATTGCATTCCGCCAGGGCCGAGATGAAGAAGATGATGAACATCGGAAACAGCGGGATGAAGAACCACACTCTGGTTTGCGCCAGCACGATGTCCGTCAGGTTCAGGCTGCCGGCGCACAGCAGCACGGTGACGAGCACGAACCCCATCGAGACTTCGTAGCTGACCATCTGCGCCGCCGAGCGCAGCGCGCCGAGAAACGCGTATTTCGAGTTCGAGGCCCAACCGGCGATGATGATGCCATAGACGCCAAGCGAGCTGATCGCGAACAGATACAGGACACCAACGTTGATGTTGGCGATGGCCCAACCGTTGTTCACCGGAATGACCGCCCATGCCAGCATGGCGAGGGTGAAGGTCAGCATCGGGGCCATGATGAACAGGACCCGGTTCGACCCGGAAGGAATGATGGTTTCCTTCGTCAGCATCTTGATCGCGTCGGCGAAGGGCTGCATCAGGCCGAACGGGCCGACCACATTGGGTCCTTTGCGCAACTGGATCGCAGCCAGCACCTTGCGCTCGGCATAGGTCAGATAAGCGACAGAGATCAGCACCGGCACCAGCAATGCCAGCGCCTCAAGCACCGTCAGAATAACGATGCCGACGGGGTTGTTCAACAGGAAGTCCCTGATGGCGTCGACCATCGCCGCTATTCCGCCGCCAAGGCCGGGGCCGGCTCCAGCGCGGCGACGCAGGCCGCCATGGTCGGCGAAGCACGGCTGATCACGTCGGTCTGGTGATAATGCGTGATCTTCGGCAGGAACGGAGCAGCAGTGACGGCAGCGGGATCACCACGCGGACCTGTTGGATCGGCGCAACCGAAGCGCGGCAGAAAACCGATGTTGGCGAACACCGGATTGACGTGCTCAAGCCGCGCGCGAACCGCCTCGATCGTGTCGTATGGCAAGGTGTGTCCGAGGCGGGCGCTCAGGGCACGAATGATCTTCCAGTCCTCGCGCGCCTCGCCGGGTGGGTGCGTGGCCATGAAGCCGCGTTGGACCCGGCCTTCCGTGTTGACGTAGGTGCCGGGTTTTTCCGTGTAGGCGGCACCGGGCAGGATCACATCGGCGCGCGCCGCTCCGGCGTCGCCGTGGTGACCCTGATAAATGACGAACGTTTCGGGGCTGATTTGCCTGGTATCGAATTCGTCGGCACCCAGCAGCCACAGCACGTCTATTTCGTCGAGACTCATGCCGTTTGGACCAGGCAGGAACCCCAGATCGAGGGCACCGACACGCGCCGCCGCCGTGTGCAGCACGTTGAAGCCATGCCACTCGGACGTGAGCCCTCCGGCCCGCGCGGCGATCCCCCAGGCGGCGGCGAGAATCGAGTCACCGTCGGCGCGAGCCAACGCCCCCTGCCCCACGATCACCATTGGATGTTTCGCACCGCGCAGGAACGCCTCACCGTCAGCGAAAGCGGCGGGACCAGTGCCAATATGGGTCAGCGGATATGTCAGGTCCGGCTCGGCACCGATCAGGCCGATTTTCGCGCCGCCGTGGCTCCACGCCTTGCGAATGCGTGCATTCAGTACCGGCGCCTCACGCCGCGGATTGGAGCCGATGATGAGGATCGCGCCGGCATCCTCGATCCCGGCGATCTGCGAGTTGAACAGGTAATGATCGCGCCGGGCGTTGGACAGCACCGCGCCGTCCTGCCGGCAGTCGATATTCCGCGAACCAAGCGCGGCCATCAAATCCTTCAACGCCAGCATGCTTTCGGCATCGCACAGATCGCCGGCGATGGCGCCCAGTTTTTCGCCTGGGATACCGTGGATTTTGGCGGCGATGGCGTTAAATGCCTCTTCCCACCTGGCGGTTTGCAATTTGCCCGCTTTACGAAGCCACGGCTTATCAAGCCGCCTCCGTTTCAGTCCGTCGACGGAGAAACGAGACTTATCGCCCAACCATTCCTCATTCACATCTTCATTCACCCGAGGAAGAATACGCAACACTTCCGGGCCGCGGGTGTCGACGCGAATATTCGCACCGACCGCGTCCAACACGTCGACGCTGTCGGTTTTGCTCAATTCCCACGACCGCGCCGTAAAAGCATAAGGCTTTGACGTCAACGCTCCCACTGGGCATAAGTCTATGATATTGGCTGATAGCTCGGAACTCAGCGCTCCTCGCCGCGGGCGGTGGCGCCGAGATCGGGGACCCCGGCGACCTCGGTGATGAAACGAATGCAGCGCGTGCAATGGATGCACCTGTTCATCGATGTCGCGACAAGCGGGCCGAGGTTCTTGTCCTTGACCGCTCGTTTGTTCTCGGCATAGCGCGAGTGATCCATGCCGTAACCCATGGCCTGATCCTGCAGATCGCACTCACCGCCCTGATCGCAAATCGGGCAATCCAGCGGATGATTGATCAACAGGAATTCCATCACGCCGCGGCGGCCGTTGCGCACCATCGGCGTGTCGGTGTGCACGACCATGTTGTCGGCGGCGGGATACGTGCAGGAAGAAATTGGCTTCGGCGGCGTCTTTTCGATTTCGACCAGGCACATGCGGCAATTGCCGGCGATCGACAGCCGGTCGTGATAGCAAAACCGCGGGATCTCGATGCCCGCTGCCTCGGCGGCCTGCAGCACGGTGGAGCCGGCGGGGACCTCGACCTCGATCCCGTCGATGGTGAGTTTCGGCATCACACACTCTTTCGAAAGGCGGCGATCAGATCGCTGACCAAATAGCCGTCGATCCGCATGCCGGAGATGTCGCAGTCGCTGATGGACACGCCCGAGAGGCTCGCATTCTGGATCGTGGCGTCCGCGAGGGTGGCGTTTTCAATTTGCACGCCGGACATATCGACGTTGGCGAAACGCGCGCCGGACAGTTTCATCCGCGAGAAAATTCCGCCCGTCATGTCGATGTGATCGAACCGCGCGGACGTCATTCTCGCATCCTCAAACCGCGCATCTCGCATCGCGACGCCGCTGAACGACGATCCGTCCAGTTCGCTGTCGGTGGCGACGATCGGCTCGTGCAGTTCGGTCAGATCCATCGCTTACTCCGCCGCCATGCGCATGCTGGCCCGCGCTTTGTAGGCCTTCATGCGATCCTCCATCATCGGCCGGAAATGCCGGATCAGGCCCTGGATCGGCCAGGCCGCGGCGTCGCCCAGAGCGCAGATCGTATGACCTTCGATCTGCCGCGTGACCTGGTCCAATGTGTCGATTTCCGACGGCTCGGCGCGGCCTTCGACCATGCGGGTCATGACGCGCCACATCCAGCCGGTGCCTTCGCGGCACGGCGTGCACTGGCCGCAGCTTTCGTGCATGTAAAATTTCGACAGCCGGGCGATCGCCTTGATCAGATCGGTCGACTTGTCCATCACGATGACCGCCGCGGTGCCAAGCCCGCTCTTGACGTTGCGCAGACTGTCGAAGTCCATCAGGACATCGTCGCACACCGATTTTGGAATGAGCGGAACCGAGGCGCCGCCCGGGATCACGGCCAGCAGATTGTCCCAGCCGCCACGTACGCCGCCCGCGTATTTGTCGATCAGCTCGCGCATCGGAATGCCGAGTTCTTCCTCGACATTGCAGGGTTCGTTCACATGTCCGGAGATACAGTATACTTTCGGACCCGTGTTGTTCTGACGGCCCAGTGCACTGAACCAGGCGGCACCGCGGCGCATGATGGTGGGGGCGACGGCGATGCTCTCGACATTGTTGACGGTGGAGGGGCAACCATAAAGCCCGACGCCGGCGGGAAATGGCGGCTTCAGCCGCGGCATGCCCTTTTTGCCTTCCAGGCTTTCTAGCAACGCGGTTTCCTCGCCGCAGATATAGGCGCCGGCGCCTCTGTGCAGAATGACGTCGAAATCATAACCGGAGCCGCAGGCGTTTTTGCCGATCAGGCCGGCGTCGTAAGCCTCATCGATCGCCGCCTGCAGCACAAGGTGTTCGTTGTAAAACTCGCCGCGGATGTAGATGAAAGCAGCGCACGCACCCATGGCGAAACCGGCGACGAGGCAGCCTTCGACCAGCTTGTGGGGATCGTGACGGATGATGTCACGGTCTTTGCATGTACCAGGCTCGGACTCGTCGGCGTTGACGACGAGATAGCACGGCCGGTCCGAGGTCTTCGGCATGAACGACCATTTGAGGCCGGTGGGGAAACCGGCGCCGCCGCGGCCGCGCAGGCCGGACGCCTTTACCTCATTGACGATGTCGTCCCGGCCGCGTGCCAGGATGGCCTTCGTGTTGTCCCAATCGCCGCGCGAGCGCGCGCCCTTCAACAGCGGATCGTGCAAGCCGTAGAGATTGGTGAAGATGCGGTCGCGATCGTCCAGCATGCTCTCAACTCTCCGGCGCGAATTGCAGCGTGGTCAACGTGTTCGGGCCGCTCACCGGTGCGGAGGTCTGACGCCCGATCATCGAACCGGGCGGCGGCGGGCTGCCCTCGCGCAACGCGGCGATCAAGGATTTGGTCTTTTCCGCGTCCATGTCCTCATAGAAGTCGTCGTCCACCTGCAAAACGGGCGCGTTGACGCAGGCGCCGATGCATTCGACCTCGGACATCGTGAACAGACCGTCCGCGCTGGTTTCTTTCCATTCCTTGATGCCGGTGGCCTCCCGGCAGGCCTGCACGATCGCGTCCGAACCACGCAGCCAGCAAGGCGTCGTCGTGCAAAGTTGCAGGTGATACTTGCCGATGGGCGCGGTGTTGAACATGAGATAAAATGTCGCGACCTCATAAACCCGGATCGGTGCCATGCCGAGACGTTCGGCCACGGCGTCCATCGCCTTGGTCGGTATCCAGGCGCTGCCGGTCTGCCGCTTCATCTGATTCTGCGCCACGTACAACGCTGGAATGACCGCGCTGGCCTGGCGTCCCTCGGGGTATTTCGCGACAATCCGGTCGATCTCCGTCATCGACTCGGTGTCGAAAGCAAAGTTCGCGGGTTGTTCGACTTCGGGTGCGGCCATGGTTTACCTGTCGATCTCACCGAACACGACATCGAGCGAT
>JBEKGV010000206.1:0-7068 GCA_050012615.1 Acetobacteraceae bacterium
GAGGTGATGTTCTTTCTTTCCTTGCGGCGCGGGCGCGCTGCCGCGGCGGGTCTCGCCATTTTCTGTTGTGCTCCATACACTTGCCGCACGCGAAGCATCGTGCGGCAGCCAAAATCCGAACGGACGGATGTCCCTACTTGGTGACTTTCTTTTTCCCCGCGATCGCGACCGCCTTGCCTTTGCGGGTACGAGCGTTGGTGTGTGTGCGCTGACCGCGCACCGGCAAACCCTTGCGGTGCCGCAAACCGCGATAGCAGCCCAGATCCATGAGCCGCTTGATGTTCATCGCGACTTCACGCCGCTTGTCGCCCTCAACCTGATAATCCCGGTCGATCAGTTCGCGGATTCGCAGCACTTCGTCGTCCGAGAGCTGGTTGACCCGGCGATCCTCGGGGATGCTGAGTTTGCCGCAAATCTCGGCGGCCTTGCTCGGTCCGATGCCGTAGATGTATCGGAGACCGATCAACACACGCTTGTTGGTCGGGATGTTCACGCCGGCGATACGTGCCAAAGCCCAGATCTCCTGTCGGTCCGGGGACGACGTCAGGCCGTCATCCACCAGCCAAATGCATAAGCGGCACTGCCCCGTCCGGGGAGTGCGCCAAGGCGGCGGAATATACACGGCGCGCCGGGCCGGTCAATGTCCGTGTGCGAAGTTTGGCATTCGCCGGAAAATTTCAAGACCCGGCCTGTTCAGGACCCAACCTGGCAGCCGAAGGATTGACGTACGGCTTTCAAATCCGTCATGGCCCGGCTCGTCCGGGCCACCCGTACCAGCACTGTGCCGCGATAGATGGCCCGGACGAAGTTTACCCCTGCGAACGCGGGGCCGAGCCATGACGATAACGGCAAGAGTCAGGCTTTCGGCAGGTTGGTATCAGTCGGCTCAAAGCCCAGACTTTTCAGGACCGAGCCGGTTCGGCGCGGCGCTCAGGCAACTGAAGCTCAGGCGACCTGGTCCAACACCGTGAAAATTTGCCTTGTGACCGCGTCGATATCCGCCATGCCGTCGACCTGGCGCAGATTTCCCTGTGCCGCGTAGTACGGCAGCAGCGGGGCCGTCTGGGTATGATAGGCCAGCAGCCGGGCCGTCACCGTCTCCCGGTTGTCATCGGCGCGGCGGGTGAACTCGGTGCCGCCGCACACGTCGCAGATGCCGGGAACCCGGGTCATCTTGAACGTGTCGTGATAACCGGTCCCGCAGGTCGCGCAGGTAAAGCGCCCGGCGATCCGGTCGACCAGCGCCGCGTCGTCGACCATCAGTTCGATGACCGCGTCGAGTCGCATGTCCCTCCCGGCCAGAAGTTTGTCCAGCGCGGCGGCCTGCGGCACCGTCCTCGGAAACCCGTCGAGCACGAAACCCTTCGCGCAATCCCCCTGCTCGATCCGCGATCCCAGCATCCGGATGATGATGTCGTCCGAAACGAGCTGGCCGGCTTCCATCACCGCCTTCGCCTCCAGGCCAACCGGTGAGCCGGCGGCGACCTCGGCACGCAGCATGTCGCCGGTGGAAATCTGCGCGATACCGTAACGATCCCGCAGACGCTGCGCCTGCGTGCCCTTCCCCGCACCGGGAGGCCCCAGAAGTATGAGTTTCACCGACGTCCCTTCACCTTGCTCTTACGAATGAGCCCTTCGTATTGATGCGCCAGCAGATGCGACTGGATCTGCGTGACGGTATCCATGGTCACCGAGACGACGATCAGAATCGACGTGCCGCCAAAATAGAATGGCAGTCCATAATCGCTGATCAGCAACTCCGGCAACAGGCAGACGGCGACGAGATAGATGCCGCCGACAGTGGTCAACCTTGTCAGGATCCGGTCGAAATACGCCGCGGTGGCGCTGCCGGGCCGGATCCCCGGCACGAACCCGCCGTATTTCTTCAGGTTATCCGCGGTTTCCTCGGGGTTGAACACGATCGCCGTGTAGAAATACGCGAAGAAGATGATCAGCGCCGCGTAGGTAACCATGTAGAGCGGCTGGCCATGGGCGAACTGGCCCATGATGTCCTGCAGCCACACCGGCCCACCGGTGGTGAACCCGGCCAATGTCGCGGGGATCAGGAGCAGCGAGCTGGCGAAGATCGGCGGGATCACGCCGGAGGTGTTGATCTTCAGCGGCATATGCGTGGTGTCGCCGCCGAACATCCGGTTGCCCATCTGGCGCTTCGGATATTGCACCGGGATGCGCCGCTGCGCCCGTTCGACGAACACGATGGCGGCGATCGTCGCCACGGCGATGACCAGAAAGCCCAGAACGAGGACCGGGGACAGCGCGCCGGTGCGGCCAAGATCCAGCAGGGAGGCCAGCGCTCCGGGCAGGCCGGCGACGATGCCGGACATGATGATGAGGCTCTGCCCGTTGCCGATGCCGCGGGCGGTGATCTGCTCGCCGATCCACATCAGGAACATCGTGCCGCCGACCAGGGTGATGATGCAGGAAAACCGGAAGAACCAGCCCGGGTCGATCACCGCCGGTCCGAACGAGCCATGCATCGACTCCAGCCCGACCGAGATGCCGTAGGCCTGGAACATGGCGATGAAGGCGGTCAGGTACCGGGTGTACTGATTGAGCTTCTTCCGCCCCATCTCGCCTTCTTTTTTCAGCGCCTCCAGCGACGGGACCGCCGCGGTCATCAGCTGGATGATGATGCTGGCGCTGATATACGGCATGATGCCGAGCGCGAAGACGGTGACGCGCCGCACCGCGCCGCCCGAGAACATGTCCAGCATGCCGAACAGGCCGCCGCCGGGCCGCTGCATCATCTCGGCCATCACCGAGGCATCGACGCCCGGGATCGGGATGTAGGTGCCGATCCGGTAGACGATGAGCGCGGTGAGGGTGAACCAGATGCGCTGCTTGAGTTCGGTCGCCTTGGAGAAGGTGCCGAGGCTCAGATTCGCCGCAAGCTGTTCGGCAGCGGAAGCCATGCAAGATCCCTTTACCCTGGAGCCTTATTGTCCGGCTTCGCGGCGTTTGGTGCAAGCCTGAAGCGAGGAGACCGCGCCGTGGATCGCCGAACCCGCGAGAGCGCGGCGCCGCATAAGCCGGGGTCAAGCTGATCCAACGTCTCCAGCCATACGGGTGTTCGGGTTGCGGATATCGAAGGCCGAACAAGTCGAAGTGGCGCCAGGGGCGGCGTTCGGGGGACGGGATCAGGTGCGCGGCGGGCCTCAGGTTGGGAACGGGGTTCCCGGTGGTTACGGAAGGAGCGCCCAGAGGCGGTCAATGCCGGGTTCGTCGGGTACCTCGATTCGCGGGTCACGACCCCACTTCTGCCACCAATATAACGAATTACTCCGGACATGATCATACGTGAAATCGGAATTAGATCCAAAAATATGTGAGCCAGGTCACAGCAAAGTAAGCACGATCATCGCATAATCACCGAGGAGAGTCGCGCACTAATATATCCGCCTCTCATACCCTTGCCGACTAGAACATGGCAGTCGTGCCGATCACGAACCGCCCGATTATCGGAGAGAAACTTATGGGTTTCCTGGATGACGCGGTTCCAAAAATGGTTAATTCACTGATTGCGAGAACTCTGGGTTATGCATTGACGCTCGGGCTCGTCGTCGCATTCATCTCCACTACCGTCACCATTGTGATGCTTGGCAAATTGGTTGACTTCGAGCACTATATTCCAAAAATAAATAGTGGCACTTGGTTTGTTGCAGAATTTTTCATTGTGCTTTCGGTCGTATCAGCATCATCCATTTTGGTTTCGTTTCGCGAGGCAGATATACAGCGCGAGCAAAAAGAGCTTGCTCAACGGGAGACTAACTTAGCTAACCGCGAGAATGAAATAGCGCAACGCGAGGCAAGTGTTGCAAAGCGAGAAAACGAAGATATGTTGTCGGATTTTAGGCGAAAGCTTGCGGGACCTTGGGAAATTGAATTCCGAAACTGGAGCTACGATCAGGCTGGTCAGGTGAAGGACACAAAATCGATAGATAATGCGACCTTTGAGATCGATAACGAAACGCAAAAACTCGTTATTAGGATGCACGTAAGGGAGAATGAATTTTGGAAAAAAGACGAACTTATAGTCCGAGCAATTAGCATTCAGCCTGTAAAGGAACCCGCAACGATAGACTATTACCATGAGGTGCGGCTCGATATGCAGGAAGGGCAAATTGCCGATGGCCGCTTCTTCGCTCATCTTGAGATAATCTACAGTGGAAGCTCTCCAGTTCGGCTGCGAGGCACGTGGTATGATCTTGATGCGGCGTATTCCTACGCCATGAAAAACCTGATAATTTCGCGGGGAATTATCCCCCAACGGGACCTTCCCGTTGCTGGCTCCATCACCTTCACCAAACTACAGACGCCGAATTGAGCGGAGCACCCGATGCTTTCCACCAGTCCCTAACTCGCGCTTGCGCCGGCAACGGACGTTATCGTGCCGAAGAACTGTCGCAACTACCAGCGCGAGACCGGGCCGCTAAAAACTTTCGGGAAATCTGGCTCTGAGCTGGCTCCTGTGCCGCCATGTGACATTAGCCAGCTAGTTCCGGTCCGCCTGCAGTGCCCGCGGGACGTCGCCCCGACCGAGTGACCGGCAGGGTGGGGAGGCTTATTAAGGAGTACGCACGGCGTCGTGGCAGTTCAACTGTCACGTCTCGCAGGCCGCGCCGCATCAACTCCTTCCTGATCTTGTCAGCTGTCCCGGCGTCAGTGTGCACGGGCCTGGGCGGCGTCGCGCATCGACCAGGCCAATCCCGCGATCACCACCAGCAGGACAAGTGCGGCGCACGCCAGCGAACGGTGGGCCCCGAGCAAACTACCGCCCAGTCCGACCGTCGCGCCGGAGAACGCGCGCAACCCTATGGCGCTCATGCTGAAAAACCCGATCACGCGCCCGCGCATCTCGAGCGGCGCGTTGAGCTGCACCAGCGTCTGAGCCATCGAGTTGAACGAGAGCTCGAGGAAACCGGCAGCGAAAAGGCAGACCACCGCCGCGGGATAGGCAGGCGCCAGCGCGAAACCAAAGATGGCACCGCACCATAGCATGGCCAGTACGAAGGCGGTCTTCGCGCGTGGCAGCAGCCAGCCGGTCCCTTCAAGTACGAAGCCGGCGACGACAGCGCCGCTCGCGTCGGCGCCCAGGAGAAGGCTGTAGAGAAGACCGGGATCGCCGTGACCGAAATCGCGCGCATAGCCTGGCATCTGCGCCTGGTAGGCGTTCCCGATGAGAAGCGCATAAGCGCCTCCAAGCGCCGTCATGGCGGTGAGTACTCGCACGCTCGCCACCACCCGCACCGTCGCCACGAGGTCAGCCAAACCGCGGATGCGCGCGGGGGCGATTTGCTCCTTGCGAAACCGCGGGCCAAAGGGTGCGCCGACAAGCCACAGCGTGAGCGGCAGGTAGATAAGGCTGTTGAGGAGGAGCCCGTAGCTCGGCCCCAGGACAAGAAGGATAGCTCCACCTACGGCCGGTCCGGCGAAAAGCCCCAGATAGCGCGCCGTCGCCATGAGCCGCACCGCGCTTGGCAGGTCGTCGGGGCCGACAATATCGTAGATCAGCACCTGCGACGCTGGGCTCCAGAACAACGCGGCGATGCCATGCACGGTAAGGATCGCCACCGCATGCCATTCCGCCAGCCAGCCAAAATGGAACAGCACAGCCCAGGTCAGCGAGCACAGCATGAAGAGCACCATGCCGATCTGGATGATGCGGCGCGGATCGAAGCGGTCGGAGAGCGCTCCGACCCACACGCCGAACACCAGGAACGGGACCCAGTGGGAGATGACCGCGAAACCGCCGAGCGCCGGCGAGTGGAACTTCTGATACATCACCCAGTAGCTGATGACGTGCTCGATGCTGTCGGCCATCATCACGAGCGCGTTGCCGATGAGATAGGGGCGGAAACCTGAATGGCGTAGCGCCCCGAACGATAGCCGAGGGGCTTTGAGCGCGGTGGCGTCGGTCAACGGCGGGTTCTGTCCTGATAAATACGATATATCTAAGATACTACGGAATTTATGCTCGCGTCAACCGTTCGCCCCCGCCGCAAAGCCCATCGCGCCGCCGACTGCCGGGGCGGCATCGTTTTCGCTGAGGGCCAACGGTGGCCCGGCTCGGAACGTCCTGGACGCATATGCCAAAGGGCCGATCCATCGCCGATTGACGGAAAACCACTTCCCGGGATTCGCAACTCTGGCTTTCTGGCTTCTCCCCTGTGAAATCAGGCCTAACCGCGATCCCCGTCCCAGACGCCCGCCCGAATCACCACGTACCCTCGGCCTTGCTTCGTTGTTGACGTGAAATTTCATCTTCGAGAAGCCGGAAAGCCAGAGAGTCAATGGAATCGTCATGCGAAAGCGGTCCGCACACTCCATGCGGTCGCGATGACATATGTTACCCCGGCAGATGCAGCTTCGCGTCTGTCCTCGCCTGCAGGTCCTCGAACGTCAGGCCCGGCGCCATCTGACGGACGACAAAGCCAAGATCGGTCACGTCCACCACGGCGAGGTTGGTGTAAACCCGCTTCACGCACCCTTGCGCCGTCAACGGATACGAGCATTTGGTGACCAGCTTGGGCGTGCCGTCCTTGGTCGTGTGCTCCATCAGCACCCACAGACGTTTCGCCCCCGCCGCGAGATCCATCGCGCCGCCAACTGCCGGGGCCGTATCGTTCTCGCTGGTGGCCCAATTGGCGATATCGCCGTTATCGGCGACCTGGAACGCGCCGAGCACGCAAAGATCCAGATGCCCGCCCCGGATCATCGAGAAGCTGTCGGCGTGATGGCAAATGCTCCCGCCTGGCCGCAGCGTGACGTATTGCTTGCCAGCGTTGATCAGCCAGGGCTCGATTTTGTCCTTCTCGGGCGCCGGCCCCATGCCGAGCACGCCATTTTCCGAGTGGAAGATCACCTCCCGGTCGAGCGGCACGTGATCGGCGACGGCGGTCGGAATGCCGATGCCGAGGTTGAGGAACCAGCCCTCGGGGATGTCGTCGGCGACCAGCTTCGCCATTTGCGGACGGCTGTAGGGTTTGATCGTGGTGGCGGCTTCAGACATGGGTGGTGTCTCCTGGGCTACTATCGCCGTTTATCCTC
>JBEKGV010000207.1:0-7057 GCA_050012615.1 Acetobacteraceae bacterium
GGGGTCGAACTGTGCAAAACAAGATTCGGTGAACGAAGTGGCGGAGGCCACGGCGCGATGTCTTCGGCAAGTCGTTCCGGCGGCCGTTCCAGGAATCGCATTCCTGTCGGGTGAACTGGCGTCCGCTCGTTTGAATGCGATGAATCTGCTGGCCAGATCGCCGGAGTTTCAGCTGCCTTGGGCGCTCACTTTCTCGTTTGCTCGTGCGATCCAGCATCCGGCGTTGGATATCTGGCGCGGCCAGGATGCCAATGTGCCGGCGGCGCAACAGGCGCTGGTGCATCGGGCCAACTGCAACCGAGCGGCCATCCACGGCGAATACGGCGCCGCGATGGAACGGAAATGAGTGCGGACCTTCGGCTTTACCTTCTCAGGCACGGTGAAACCGAGTGGTCGCTCTCCGGTCAGCACACCGGACGTTCAGATATCCCATTGACAGAGCACGGCGAGGACGAGGCACGCGCGCTCGCACCCGGTCTGCGCGACATCCCGTTTTCCGAAATCCTGACAAGCCCGTGGTAACGGGCCCGCCGTACCTGCGAGTTGGCCGGACTTGGGGGCACGGCTAAAGTTGAACCTGGCAGGCGGAGTATCTGGTGATCGCGATCTATATCGTGCTCAGCATATTTCTGCGTCAGGAAAGCGCCGCGGAACCGACGCCGGCCGACGTCAGCAGTGAATCAACCGAAAAGGCGAACGAATGAGCAACCCGCCGCACCTTAGGTCTGGCAAGATCCTCACCTCAAACATGGCCCGGACCATGCTCCTTGCGTGACGGATGCGCCCATGTCGAACCCGCTTGAATACGCCGCCCTGTTGTTCGCGATCAAACGTCATAGTGAGCCGATGCAAGCTACCTCGTAGGTAAAAGTACTAGCTTGTCCCTCTGTTTCCCCGCGCTACGCTCTTGGCGGCCCGCGCTTCGTCCGGCGGCCGCAAAAGGAGGTCTCCCAAAATGTCTGATGATATCATGTTAGCTTATGAACGCGCACAGGAACTTGTTGGAGAGGCAGTATGGGTAAGACTCTCGAATAATACGCGGGTTAACGCGTTGCTGGAGGAATTGCGCGTATTAAATGCTGAGCGTACCAAAGCCACGTGCGAGCCATTACACAATATGAGGACGGCGTCACGGTCCAATAATGGGTTCTGAGGTGAACCGCGCCTGCACGCGAGATAGCGAGAAGGTCGCCTTGAGCCAAAACCGTCGGAAGTTGAAGGGCAAATTCATGACAGTTGCGGAAAGTACAGTGTCGAAGGTGACGACTGTAATGACCCCGTTGGGGCTGAAATCGCCTATATTCTGGAACCCGTCAACGGCGGATTCTGGTGGCGCTGTGACGGCTTGGCCAGACTACATTATCGACGCGATTCAACGGAGCATTCTGTTCCTCGATCTCCTGCGACGGCGTGGCAACGAAGAGATCGAGATCACGTCCCGCCCGCTGGCGACCGTTTTGAGCTTCGGCCACGAAGTGCTGATGGATGGCCGTTCGCTGCCCCGGCCCATCAACTACACGCTGTACCGCATCATCCCACCACCAGGCGTCGTACTCAATTCGCGGAAGCGGCCGGTCGTGGTAGTGGATCCGCGAGCTGGACAAGGGCCGGGCATCGGCGGTTTCAAGGCGGAAAGTGAGATCGGCGACGCCCTCGACGCAGGTCATCCGGTCTATTTCATCGGCTTCGGCGCGATCCCTGAACCCGGACAGCAATTCTTGGATATCGTCGAAGGCCAGGTAAAGTTCTTCGAGCGTGTGGTCGAGCTACATCCGGACGCGCCGCGCCCCTTCGCCATTGGTAACTGCCAGGCGGGTTATCAGACTCTCATGGTCGCCATATTGCGGCCTGATCTTTTTGGACCCTGTCTGGTCGCGGGGTCGCCGATGTCCTACTGGCAGGGCGTGCACGGGAAAAACCCGATGCGCTATTCCGGCGGCCTGCTCGGCGGCAGCTGGCTTACCGCAATGACCAGCGATCTCGGAAAGGGTAAGATCGACGGGACCGGATTGATCATGAATTTCGACCTTCTAAATCCAGCGAACTGGCTGTGGGGCAAGCAATACGACGTCTACACGGAGGTCGACACGGACGCTGAGCGCTACCTCAATTTCGAGAAGTGGTGGGGCGACTTCATTCAACTCAACGGCAACGAGCTGCAGTTTCTTGTCGACAATCTCTTCATCGGCGACAAGCTGACCCGCAACCAGCTCAAATCGAGCGATGGCACGGTGTTTGATCTTCGTGGCATCACGTCGCCAATCATCGTGTTCACGTCGATGAAAGACAACATCAGCCCGCCGCCACAGACCCTCGGTTGGATCCTCGATCTCTATCCGGACGTTGACGATATCCGCGCCACCGGCCAAACGATCGTCTATTGCGTCAATCAGGAAATCGGACATCTCGCGATCTTTGTCTCCTCCAAGGTGGGTGCGAAGGAGGACGAGGAGTTCGTGCAGTTGATGGACGTCATCGACTGCCTGCCACCCGGTCTGTATGAGATTGTCATCGCGCCACGGCCGGCGAACATTCCAGCTTCCGGCTTCGTGACCGGCAATTGGATCGCCCGCTTCGAAACTCGGACGCTGGATGACGTCCGCGCGCTAGGGCGCAACAGCCCGCAGGATGACCGCGCGTTCGCGGCCGTAGCCCGGATCTCGGAGCTGAATCTGTCGCTCTATCGCACCTTCATGCAGCCCTTCGTACGTGCGCTGGCCAACCAGCCCATGGCGGACCTGACGACGGCTCTGAACCCGCTCAGGCTTGGCTACACGATGTTCGCCGATCGCAACCCGTGGATGAGGGGTATGCAATTGCTGGCCGCCGGTGTGACCGCCGCGCGCCGGCCGGTGGCACCCGATAACCCGCTCCTGGAACTGCAGACCAAGGTGTCAACGCAAATCATGTCGACGCTGGATTCCTATCGCGATGCGCGTGACAAACTGGAGGAGTGGATCTTCTTCGGCTTTTACGGTTCGCCGCTGGTCCAGGCACTGCTCGGCATCAACAAGGACACGGTGGTGCGGCCCGCCCCCGAAACATCGCCCGAAAAACTGGCGGCCCGCAAAATCCAGACGGACTTGTATCTCGCGATGCCGCGGACCGGGGGATTTGACGAGGCTCTGACCCGCGCGGTGCTGTATGTGGTTGCCGCCGATCGGGCGCTCGACCAGCGGTGCGCACTCGCGTTGAACGTCGCGCGCCAGCAGCTCATGCATCTGTCGCTCGCCGAATTTAAGATCATGGTGCGCGATCAGTTTTTCGTACTTCAACTCAAGCCAGAGTGCGCGATAGAGGTGCTTGCCTCGCTTCTGCCGGAGACGGATGGGCGGACGGAACTGTTGAAGAAGGTGCGCATGATCGCCGGTGCGGGCGATCCCCTGACCGCGGCCGAGGACGACCGCCTGACCCGGTTGTCACAGGTGTTGACCGTGCCGATCGCGAAACCGGTCGCCCCCGCGACGTCCGGCCGCCCCGACGCCCGCGGGAAGCCCGCCACGCCGGATGCCGTGCTCCACTGATACCAAAGAGCCGGATTTCCGCCGATGACGTTACCTGAACGTAATCACTGACATTGGCGGGGGCCGGCGGCGATTGAGGAGAATATCATGACGACACTGGGCGGCAAAAAGGGCCTTATCATCGGCGTAGCCAATGAGCACAGCCTTGCATATGGTTGTGCTCGAAATTTCCGCGCCGCCGGTGCCGAGCTGGCGATTACCTATCTTAACGCCAAGGCGGAACCGTTTGTGCGTCCGTTGGCGGACGCATTGCAGAGCCCGATCTTCATGCCCTGCGATGTCACCGTGCCAGGCCAACTTGAGGCCGTTTACGAACGCATCGCCAAGGACTGGGGCCATCTCGACTTTGTACAGCACTCGATCGCCTATGCGCGCAAGGAGGATCTGACCGGGCGGATCACCGATTGTTCGGCGGAAGGGTTCGCTCTCGCCATGCAGGTGTCCGTGCACTCCTTCCTGCGGATGGCCAGGCTCAGCGAACCACTGATGACGACCGGCGGCTGCCTGCTTGCGATGAGCTACTACGGCGCGGAAAAGGCCATCGCGCACTACAACGTCATGGGACCGGTGAAGGCCGCGCTGGAGGCAGCGGTTCGCTACATGGCCGTCGAACTCGGGCAGTCCGGGATCCGAGTCAACGCATTATCGCCGGGGCCGGTAAAGACCCGAGCGGCCTCGGGTATCGATCATTTTGACGAACTGCTGGAGCGTGCAGTCCGCGAGGCACCCGAGCACAGGCTGGTGACGCTCGATGATGTCGGCGCCTACGCCGCATTCCTGGTCAGTGACGACGCCAGGTCGATTACCGGAAACATCGCCTATGTCGATGCCGGTTATCACGTCGTTGCATGAAGCGGACGACAACAATGCCTCCGATCGTGCGCAGACCGCAGGCCTGGTTGTCGGTGCGCGGGTGCCGGTGATCCTGACCAGTCGTGCCGACACCGCCGCCGCGCGCCACTTCTCGGCCGCCGCTGCTGTGCTGTACGCCGACGCCCTGGCGCGCGATCCCGCCATCCTGCTGCCCGAAACCGCGGAGTGAACGACCATGAGCGATGCAATCGTCGTCTTCAACGCCGGTTCTACCAGCCTGAAGTTCGCCGCCTACACCTTGGATGCGACCCGGTCGCTGCCACTGGTCTGCCTCGGGCGGATCGACAGCTTGCAGGGCGACCCACACTTCGTCGTCAAGAACGCGACCGGGAAGCCGTTGGACGCCCATGAATGGGGCGATGGCCACACGATCGACCACCGGACGGCACTGCATTTCGTCATTACCTGGCTGGAAGCCAACCTTGCCGACACCAAGGTCGCCGCCGCGGGCCACCGTATTGTGCTTGGCGGAACGCGGTTCGAGGCGCCGGTCCTGATCGAAGGCGATGTGCTGGACTATCTCGACTCGCTGGCGGCGATGGAGCCTTCCCACCAGCCGTTCAACGTGCGCGGCGCCCGGGCCTTCGCCGAGGCGTTCCCGGGTCTACCCCAGGTTGCTTGCTTCGACACTTCGTTCCATCGCACGATGCCGGAGATGGCGCAGACCTACGCGCTGCCCCAGGACGTGCGTGATGCCGGCGTGCGCCACTGGGGCTACCACGGCATCTCCTACGACTATATCAGCCGGCAGGTGCCGAAATACGCCCCCGACGCAAGGCGGGTGATCGCGGCCCATCTCGGTGGCGGCGCCAGCCTGTGCGCAATGTTGGACGGACGCAGCATCGAAACGACGATGGGCTTTGGCGCCGTGTCCGGCCTGCCGATGGCGACGCGCGCGGGCGATGTGCCCGCGGGGGCGCTCTTCTATTTGCTGCGCCGCAAGCTGTTCGACGACGTCTCGCTGGAGACGATGCTTTATGAGCGCTCTGGCCTGCTCGGGCTGTCCGGCATCAGCGGCGATATGCGAAAGCTGCAGCAAAGCGAAGATCCGCGCGCGATTGCCGCGGTCGCCCATTTCGTCTACGCGATGACAAAATACGCCGGTGCCTATGCGGCGGTTCTGGGCGGGCTGGACGCCTTCGTGTTCACCGCCGGCATAGGCGAGAATTCCGCGCCTCTTCGCGCCGCCCTCTGCGCCAAACTAGCCTGGCTTGGCGTGAAGCTGGACGAGCGCGCGAACGTATCCGGTGGACCACGCATCTCAACCCCGGACAGCCGCGTGTCGGTCTGGGTCATTCCCACCAACGAGGAACTGATGATTGCCCAGCACACGATGGCGCTCGTACGTCCCTAACGGAGGCGTGCCGTCACCGCACCGAACAACGCGGTGCACGAGCAGCCAACCACATCGCGATACCGATGGGCTGGAAATCGGAAGAGCCGTCATAGTGTATCATTCAGTCTATCCGCGGCCACGGAAAGTGATCTTTCGTCGATGCCGAATACTGTTGAACTATCCGAACATAATTGGCGCGCGCGTAGACACTGCGACCACGGCTGCGCTGCACCTGTGAACAGATTGATCTCCGGCGGGGCGAACCATTGATCTCCTACTCGGCGACGTGGATTTTTTACCCCTCGAGCTGCTCGCGGATCGACAACAATTCCTTGTGCCGTTCCTGGGTCGTTTTTGGATAGCTCATATTGAGTCCTTCCAGCGTATCGAGGACAATCTGAGATACGATTAGCCGTGCGTTCTCCTTGTCATCCGCGGGAACGACGTACCAGGGCACATCGCTCGTGCTCGTCGCGCTGAGGCATTCCTCGAAAGCCGTCATATAGTGCGACCAGAATTTTCGTTCCTCAATGTCCGCGAGGCTGAACTTCCAGTTCTTTTCGGGCTCGTCGATACGGTCGAGGAACCGCTTTCGCTGCTCCTCCTTTGACAAATGAAGGTAGAATTTGACGATCCGGGTTCCATTGGCGTGGAGGTGTCTTTCCAAATCGACAATCGATCGATACCGGTCGTGCCAGACCGCCGTTTCATCAAGCGTCCGGAAGTCCCTCGCTGTGGAGGATTTCCGGGTGCACACGTGCGATCAGCACCTCCTCGTAATAGGATCGATTAAATATGCCGATCCGCCCACGCTCCGGAAGATCGCGTGTGGTACGCCAGAGAAAATCGTGTTGCAATTCGGCGGCACTGGGATGCTTGAAACTGAAGACCTGACAGCCTTGCGGGTTGACGCCTGACATCACATGCCTGATGGCGCCGTCTTTGCCGGCGGCATCCATCGCCTGAAAGATCAGCAGAAGCGCGTAGCGGTTGGATGCGTAGTGCATCTGCTGCAGCGAGCTCAATTGCTCAACATGCTCCTCCAGTAGTTTTGTGTATTGCTTCTTCGACTTGTAAACGGAAACGACCTCGGTCGGCCACTTACGGAGGTCGACGTTGTCACCCTGGCGTACGCGAAAGTCCTTCGCATGGATCTTCATCATCTTCCTTCCGACGGCGCTTGCGGCGAGGGGCTTGTCGGTTCAGTTTCGCGGCGGCGTTGTTCGGTTCGATGGATCACTCTGCGGCTTTTGGCGCCAGAGCGGGTGGTGTCTTGGCATTTGCTTCAGGCTTAAGCTTGGGTGTGGTTTCAGGCGTATTCTCG
>JBEKGV010000208.1:0-7047 GCA_050012615.1 Acetobacteraceae bacterium
GTCTTCGCGTTTGCGTCGGATTTAGTATTACCACTGAGACACTAAGGCACTAAGTTTTTAAAAATAATAACAAACAGCAATAATACAATCTTAGTGCCTTATTGTCTTAGTGGTAATGATTTCAACCCATCACGCGGCACAACGTTCAATGTTGGACTGTGACGTCGCAGATCGGCCATACCGTCCAATCATCGTATTCCTCGCCAATCGCACGGCCGTCAGCGATCGATCCGTCGCACGCCGGCCTCGGTCGCGACCAGCACTGTCGTGGCAAGACCGATGAACAGCCCAACCTCCACGACGCCGACCACCATCGCGAGAGCCCGCTCGGTTTCCGCGGGTTCCGGCAGTTCGTCAAACTTGCAATTCAAGATGAAATTTCCTCCGTCGGTCCGGAACGCCTTGCCCTCGGCGTTGCACCGCAGCACCGGCTGACAGCCGAATGCCTCCAGACGGGCGCGCGTCGATTCCCAGCCGAACGTAACGATCTCGACCGGCACCGCCACGCGGCCAGTCAACCTCACGGCCAGCTTCGTTTCGTCGCCGATGATCACAAGGCGCCGGCTCATCACAGCGACGATCTTCTCGCGCAACAGAGCGCCGCCCATGCCCTTGATCAGGCTCAGGTCCGCTTCGGCGATTTCGTCGGCGCCATCGATGGTCAAATCGATCGGCGTCGCGGTCGGCGACTCGACCAGCGGAATGCCGAGCGAACCCGCGAGCCGCGCGCTCGCGATCGACGTCGGAACGCCGGTGAACCGAAGCCCGCCGCGTTGCCGCTCGCCCAACAGTCTGATGGCGTGCCGGGTCGTGGAGCCGGTGCCTAGACCGACGAGCATCCCGGGCTCGACCATGGCGACCGCCGTGGCGGCCGCGTTCCGCTTCAGCGTATCGAGATCCATCAGCCTCGCGCCGCCCGAAGCATCCTGAGCCAATCGCCGGTCTCCGCGCCGCGTGCGGCGCGCATGCCCGCATTGCCCAAACCGTCAAAGTAGCTGTTGGTCGCGCCCGGCCGGTTCGTTACGCCCGGTTGGTCCCGGCGTTTGGGATCGCGAGTTGCGGGCAGGCTCGACATGGCGGGCACGATCCGGTCCACGTCGCCGGTGCGGCCCGCGTGTGTGCGCGAATCTCTGATCATGAGCCGCCCCTTAACGGATCGCGGCTGCTCTGACCACAGGTCGCATCGGCTTCCCGAACGAACGATCTTGCGTCGCGCCGCCTGGATGCGCATGTTGGCTCTTTCCGACCGACGGGAGAGCCACGATCATGGACGGCGGGGGCGACGCCAGACGGATTACCATCCACCGGCCCGAGGACTTCGAGGGGATGCGGGCGGCCGGGCGGCTGGCCGCTGAGACCCTGGACATGATCATCCCTCACGTTCAGCCCGGCGTGACGACCGGCACGTTGGACAAGCTGTGCCACGACTTCATCGTCGCGCACGGCGCGGTTCCGGCGCCGCTGAATTACCGGGGATTTCCCAAGTCGATCTGCACCTCGATCAACCATGTCGTTTGCCACGGGATCCCGAGCGACCGCCGTCTGGTGTCGGGCGACGTGCTCAACATCGACGTGACCGTGATTCTCGACGGCTGGCACGGCGACTCGTCGCGCATGTACACGTCCGGACAGCCGTCGACGAGGGCGCGGAACCTGATGGACGTCACGCACGCGGCGCTGATGCGCGGGGTGGGCGCGGTCAAACCGGGGGCCACGCTTGGCGACGTCGGGCACGTGATCCAGGTGTTCGTCGAGGGCCACCGGTTCAGCGTGGTGCGCGACTTCTGCGGCCACGGCATCGGCCGCCGCTTCCACGAGCCGCCGAACGTCCTGCATTTCGGCCGCCCAGGGGAGGGACCGGTGCTGCGGCCGGGCATGTTCTTCACCATCGAGCCCATGGTGAACGCCGGTCGGCCGGAGGTGAAGGTGCTCGACGACGGGTGGACCGCCGTCACCCGCGATCGCTCGCTGTCGGCGCAGTTCGAGCACATGATCGGGGTGACCGAAACGGGATGCGAGATTTTCACGCTGTCGCCCGCGGGCCTGGACAAGCCGCCTTACGGCGTTAGCTGAACTCGGGCGGTCTCAAAGCCTAAGCGATTGTTCGTCGTTCGCTTCTTCGGCGATATTTATAGACATGACGGCCTAAGCAAGCTCGCGCGGGCGTCCAGACGAGCGGGGTTCAAACTACCCTTGATCGGGGGAGTTCGCCGATGACGACAGTTACACACGTCGAGCCAGCGAAGGTAAGCAAATCGCATCTGGTACCTGTCGCAATGATCGATATGTCGGTCCCCGAGTTTTCAGAAGCGTGCGGCATAACCTTTCGTCATGAGAAAGATGACCTCGATGAATATTTCGCGCTGTATCTTGATATAAGTGGAACGCCAGCCGCTCTCAAGCGCTACAATGGTGAGCCGCCAAAAGGGATAACAATATATCTTGAATCTACCCTGGCCGAAAAAGCGGCGGACAGGATTATTGGTAAAATACTCAAACATTATAATCTGACAAAAGACCGCATCTCATGGAGAGAGTCGTTGCCTGTCACCGTTGGCGATTCGTCGTCAGCCTAGGTTGAGCCTCCTTTGCTTCGGCGGCAACCTCTGGAGCGGGCGTTAGCTGATCGTTCATCATCGCCCGCTACCCTCCCGGTCGAACGGCCCGGAGAGGGGCCCGGGCGAGGGATAACGGCGGCATGGCAAGGCGGGTTGCACACAAAGGCGTCTCCGAGGCGGCCGATCTGTTCGGTCTCGCACCGGACGAAGCGGCAGCCCTGGGAGCAGAGGGGCATCGGAACCGGATGCGGGCGCGGCTGCTGGCCGCTGGCCCGGAGGCTCTGGCCGACCATGAGATGCTGGAAATGCTGCTGTTCCTCGCGCTGCCGCGGCGGGACACCAAACCGATCGCGCGCGAGCTGCTGACCCGGTTCGGCGGGTTTGGGCCGGTCGTGACCGCTTCACCCGCCGAGCTGCGGTCGGTCGAGGGTCTTGGCGATGCCGGGATCGCGGCGCTGAAGCTGGCGCATGCGGCGGCGTCTCGGCTGTTGCGTGGGGAACTGGCGGCGAAACCGTTGCTGCAATCGTGGGGCGCGTTGACCGATTACCTGCGCGCCATCCTCGGCCACGAGAAAACCGAGCAGCTGCACGTGTTGTTCCTGGATGGCCGCACGCGCCTGATCGCCGACGAGATCATGGGCCGCGGCACGGTCAACCATGCGCCGGTCTATCCGCGGGAAATCGCTCGCCGTGCTTTGGAACTGCACGCCTCGACGGTGATCCTGGCGCATAATCATCCAAGCGGCGTGACCGACGCCTCGCGCGACGACGTGGCGATGACTCGGGACGTCAAGCGTGCCCTGCAGCCACTGGGCGTCACGCTGCACGATCATTTGATCGTGACCGGCGAGGCGTGTGTGAGCATGTTGCGGCAAGGACTGTTGGCGTGAATGGGGGCGGTTGCTTCGGCAACGAAAATCAACCGCGGATAGACACGAATGTTACGACATAAACAAGTCATGTGTTCCCCGATCAGGCAAGCAAGATTCCAACACGGAGAAAACGGGAGGACACATGGAGGAGCACGGAGCAGCGTGCCGTTTGGATGATCCTCGGGAACCGGGTCGCAGTGCTGGGAAAGATGGCCGGGTCACGCCCCATAGGCGCCAGGTTAAGAGGCCCGCACCTCAATTTACGCGTCATGGCCGGGCTCGACCCGGCCATCAATCGCCGCACGTGCCTTGACAGATGGCCGGGTCAATCCCCCGATCAAGTCGGGGGACGGCCATGACGAGAAAAGCGGCGTGCATCGGCCTTAACTTAGCGCCCATGGGGGTCGAGCCCGGCCATGAACGGGTTACGAAGCTCAGCCGTGACGGATTACGAAACCAGTCCCTTATCGGATTGCGAAGCAAGCCCGGCCATGGCGGATTCGTGACCGGTGCCGGTCCCGGCCGTGACGTGTGCCACCGGAAAATGAACTGCTTCCGGCTTGCGTCTCGAAGCACAATCCGTTGACGCGCCGGAGTTGTTAGATATATTAACTAATCTCTGACGCACCCCTCTCAAGGCGCCTTGTTCATGGATCCCCAACCGGCCGTTGGCCTCAGAGACCTCCTCACCCATGTCGTGGGCGATATCGCCAAAGCGCTTTGCCGGCGCGAGGGCGAAACACAACAGCAGCGATACGACCGCACCCAGGCCGTGGCGCACACCGTCATGGCGTTCACGCCGCGCGACGCGATCGAAGCCATGCTTGCCGGTCACTGCGTGATGTTCCACGAAATGATCGTCGACAGCGTCCACTCCACGATGGGCGGCGAGGTGATGGCGAAGCGACGCACCACTCGCGGCAATATCGTCGCCATGGACAAGGCGTTCGGCAATAACCTCGACAGGCTGGAGCGCTACCAAAGCCGCCAGGCGCAGGGGGCGGCGGACGCGCGCCCGGCGCAGGACCGCGCCGAGGCCGAGCTCACCGACCGCGTGCAGCGGCACCAGTCGCGAACTCCGCCATCGGAACCCGGGAAGCAGGCCGTGCCGGCCCCGGCGGGAGACGCGCCGGTGGGACAAGCTCCGGTGGGACAAGCTCCGGTGGGACAAGCCCCGATGGGACAAGCCCCGGTGGGACAAGCCCCGGTGGGACAAGCGGTGACGGAAGAAGCCCCGGTGGGTCACGCGGCGACGGGAAAAGCGCCGGCGGGAGCCGCAAGTGCCGTCAGGTTCCCATCGCCGGAAGCGATCGCCGCGTGCCTCGCCAATCCCGAAGCGATGGCCGCTCTCGACGCGGGCGATCCCGCGCGATTCGCCGCGGCGTTGGGGGTAGAGCAGCCGAGCGACGCCTATCTTGCCGCCGCCTCCGATCAAATGGCGGACTTCAGTCGTCAGGCGACCGTGAGCCGCGTCCATCCCGCAAATGGCGAGCACGGAAGATCACGGCGTCAGGCCAACCCGTAAGACACCAACAGCCATAATTTCCGCCACATCGGCAGGCTGACCCGAACCGAGGGATCTCGCCACCCGCTCTGCTCCAGACAGGTCAGGATCGCGGCGTAGGTCTCGCCCATCAGCCGCGCCGGCTTCATCGCCGCCGGATCGCAGTTCGCCATATGCGCCCGCGCGTCGCGAAAGTGTCCTCGCGCATCAGCGGCCAGCATGCCGCACACCTCGGGCAAAGCAGGCGAGGCCAGCGCGGCGGCGGGATCGTGCGGCACGCCGGTCCGATCGAGATATTCGGCCGGCAGGTAAAGCCTCCCCCGATCGGCGTCTTCCTTGAGATCTCGAAGAATGTTTGTCAGCTGCAAGGCGCGGCCCAGATAATGCGCGACTTTGTCGGCTTCGTCTGAGCTGTCGCCGAACGCGCGCACGGACAGCCGTCCCACGGCGCCCGCGACGCGATCGCAATAGAGGTCCAATGTCGTCAGATCCGGTGCCACGATCACTGTTTCGGCATCCATCCGCATCCCGTCGATAACGGCGGCGAAATCGTCTTCCCGCAAATGGAAGCGCTCGACCGCGGCGAGGAGCACGCGTGTGACCGGACCATCCGATCTGCCCTGATACAATCCGGCGATGCGGGTGCGCCACTCCGCGAGCCCGCGCAGCTTGTCCGGCAACGTGCCCTCTTCGTCGGCGATATCGTCGACGATGCGGCAAAAAGCATAAATCGCGTACATCGCCTGGCGCCGGTCCGGCGGCAAAACGCGCATGCCGCGGTAGAATGAGGTCCCGGCCTCGCGCACCAATCGCTCGACTTCGTCCAGATCGGCCTGCGACGCATCCAACGATATCGTTACGGCCACACGAGCGCTCCCAGCGCGCGCAGCAGGCTGAATGTGCCGTCCACCTTCGTCAGCGCCACCCGCGCCGCCAGCGGATCGCCCTGGGCCAACCGGTTCCTGAGGCGCACCGCCAACTGGCAAATGAACATCGTCTCCGCCCGCAAACGCCGGCTCCGCACCTGGTAAGGCAGTTTCCGGGATGTCAGGTTCAATTGGTCGACGCGGTCCAGGAGCGTGACGAACACACGCCGCAGCGCGGGCGTTTCGGCGGGGCGGAGCAGATCGTTTGTTTCGATGCCGAACTCGCGCATGAGCGCTTGCGGAATGTAGCAACGGTCCAACGTCCGCAGGTCGATGGCGCAGTCCTGCAAATGATTCAGAATTTGCAACGAAGTGCAGAGCGCGTCGGATGCGGGATAACCGACGTTGCTCTCGCCGTGCAAATCGATCACGTAACGGCCAACCGGCACGGCGGAGTAGCGGCAGTAATCGAGCAACTCGTCGAAGGTTTCATACCGAAGTTTCGTGGCGTCCTGACGGAAGGCGATCAGCAGTTCGGTGGCGTGCGCCGCCGGCACCCCCGTCTCACTCAAACTCTCCTTCAGCTTGACCGCACTGGGCGATCCCTCCGAGCGCCGGCCGAGAAGCACGTCTTCCATGATGTCCAGCCGGGCGATTTTGTCGTCAGGCGGCAGATCCGGCGAATCGGCGATGTCGTCGGCATTGCGGGCGAAGTTGTAATAGGCGTGCATGTGCGCCCGCACGTGGCGCGCGATGAGGTGAGAGCCAACGGGAAAGTTTTCGTCGGATCGGGTCTTGCCTGACCACGTCTCGACATTGTCGATCGATGTGGAGGCGGCCTGGTCGTTCATGGCGCCCCTCCGGCGTAGGCGCGTCCCTTCCACACCACACCTCGGCCGCGATGATAATTCACCGCGGAGCCAATTGTCGCCGCCATGTAGAACATGGCGATCGCCGGGAGCAGCGCGGCCCAGAGGAACGACCGGCGATACCGGGCCAAAGTCGGCAGATAGGACGCGGCGAACATCGCCCAGGTGAGCAGGCCGAGAAACCGTGTGAGGCCGTGACCGAACAAAGCGGCCACCGGCGGTACCAGCCAAACAAGCGCCATCGCCAACGTGGTGCCGGCGAGCACGGCCAGGGAAAAACGCAACTGCGCGTAGGCCGATCGGGCGATCATGTTCCAGATATCCGCGGCGGCGGGATACGGTCGAATTGAACGCGCCAACTCCGAGTGGCCGAGAAAG
>JBEKGV010000209.1:0-7034 GCA_050012615.1 Acetobacteraceae bacterium
CGACCCCAAGTCGTCATCCCCCGACCCCAAGTCGTCATCCCCCGACCCCAAGTCGTCATCCCCCGACTTGATCGGGGGACCTCTCGCGGCACCGTCCTGTACAGGTGGCCCGAACGAGCCGTGCCATGACGTGAAGCGCTTAATAAAAGCGACACGCCACCAATCAATTCTTCCCTGCGATGGTCCCCACCGCCCTCATCTGGGGTACATCCGGACGCTCGTCGCGACCTCGTCGGCGATATGTTCTTTGCTGATCACACCAACAACTTTGTCGGCGCGTGGACGGCCGGTCCCTTCCACCACGACAGCCATCGCCGCCCGGCGGCGAGACATTCTCGCGATGATGTCGAACACCACGGTATCGGTTCGCACGATCGTGAAGTTACGCCGTGCCAGCGCACCCATCGGCACATCGTTGGCCGCGGCACTCACGGTCCGCCGCAGGTCAGTGTTCACCCGAATGACACCGACGATCAGATTGCCGCGGGTGACCACCACGTGGCGCATGCCGGTCGCGCCATCCGACATGCGCAGGAACGCCTCGAAACTCGTTGCTTCATCGACCAGCATGAAGTCCGGCTCCATGGCGTCGCGCGCGCTACGCACCATGAACATGTTGGCATGCAGCGCCTTGGGGATCGGATGTCCCCGCCGCACCAGTTTCAACGTGTAAATATTCTCTCGCGACAGCATCCGGCGCACGCCCAGAGCAGCGGCGACGGCGAGGATCATGGGCAGCACGATGTCATAGTCGCGCGTCATTTCGAATACCATGGCGACCGCGGTCATCGCCGCCCCGGTACCGCTTCCGACCATCGAACCCATGCCGACCATGGCGAAGGCCGGAACGCTGATCGGCAAGCCAGGAATGAGCGCCGAAATCAGCGCGGCGAACGCTCCGCCCAGGGTGGCGCCCATGAACAAGGAGGGGGAAAAGATGCCGCCCGATGCGCCCGAACCCAGGCTCAGCGTGGTCGCCAACAATTTGCAAAAATATAGCAGCAGGAGAAACCCGGCCGCGGTGAGCTGCCCTGACAAAGTGGCCTGAATGGTCGCGTAGCCGACGCCCTCCACGTAGTAATGTCCGCCCCAGCGCATCAGGGCGTAGATCAGCGTTCCGACCAGCAGCATGCCCACGGCGTGCCGCAAGTAACCGCCTGGCACCTTGTCGAACAGATCCTCGAACCAATGCAGGCTGCGTACGAACAGAGCCGCCGCGGCGCCGACCGCGATACCGAGCGCAACATACAGCAACAGGATCACAACGCCGCCGGGCGTCACCGGCAGCGAGGAAAGGTTCGCCGGGATGTCGAACGCCGGCCTCGAGCCGAAGAACATCCTGCCGATGAACGTCGCGGTCCCGGTCGCGATCGCGACAGGCAGGAATGTATTCACGCTGATTTCGGGCAGCATCAACTCCGTCGCGAACAGCACGCCGCCAATGGGCGTGTTGAAGGTCGCCGCTATGCCGGCCCCTGCCCCGGCGGCCACCAGGATGATGCGCTGCCCCATCGACATGCGAATGACCTGGCCAAGCGTGGAGCCGAGGGCGGAGCCGATCTGGATGATCGGACCCTCTCGCCCCACCGCGGCGCCACTGCCGATCGACAGCGCCGAGGCCAGCGACTTCGCGATGGCCACGACCGGACGGATCACGCCCCGGTTATAATAGATCGCGTCCATGACTTCCGGCACGCCGTGGCCCTTTGCCTCCGGCGCGAAGGTGCTGACGATGAAGGTCACGCCGATGCCGCCGATCACCGGCACCAGAATGACCCACGCGCCCCATGGCGGGGGTGGCGTGAAAAGGTTGGAGTCGTAGACGAACGACAGCTGGCCGAGGAACAGAAGATTGTGAACGAACCCGATCAGCGCGCGAAACACCACAGCACCGAGCCCGGTGATGACCCCCACGACCAGCGCGAGCCCGCACACCAACAGCAGATGCAGAGATCGGGCGTCATCAGCCTGTATGGCGTCCCGCGGCCGTTGGGTCCTTGACGATACGGCGGTCACTTCTTGCGTGCTCATCGTGGACCTTCCAGCGTGGCCGGCGGCATCGAAACACATTCTTCGGTATAAGCATTCACCGTCACAATTCGATCCTGCGTCCGCCGCGTTTTCGGCGACCATTGCATGGTGATTCCGGAAATGCCAGTTTCGCGATGCAAGGCGCCATGGCGATCGGACCTCTCAATTGAGCCAACTGCATTACTTGCCGCTGTCGCTGCCGTTTTATTCTATTCTGGCCGGCATATACCTGGTGCTGGTCGCGCTGATCCAGATTGGCATCTTGCGTTACGCGTATACGCGCATAGGCATCGGGCCCGGTGCGGTTCTGCTGCTGTTGCTTGCATCGTTATTGGGCAGCTACTTCAATATTCCAGTGGCCGACCTACCCGGTCAGCAGGTATTCGCGCAGCGGTACGTCGACTTCTTCGGCATGCGCTACGCGGTGCCGGTCGTCGTCGACTGGCCAGGCACCATCATCGCGGTAAATGTTGGAGGCGCGCTCGTACCAGGCATCGTGTCGTTGTATCTGCTGATCAAGAGCGGGTTGTGGGTCCTGAGCATCATCGCGACCGCCTGTGTCGCGGCGGTTTGCAACATGGTGGCGAATCCGGTTCAGGGCCTCGGGATTGCGTTGCCGGTGTTCGTTCCCGCGCTCACCGCCGGGATCGTGGCGATGGTCCTGTCGC
Organism: Acetobacteraceae bacterium; assembly: GCA_050012615.1. Classification (GTDB taxonomy): domain Bacteria; phylum Pseudomonadota; class Alphaproteobacteria; order Acetobacterales; family Acetobacteraceae; genus Rhodopila. The sequence goes on from JBEKGV010000209.1 coordinate 2,700, forward strand.
GACGACACGCCGCGGCACTGGCCTATATCAGCGGCAGCATGGGTACTTTGATCGGAGCGGACTTGCTCAATCTTGGCGCGATCCGGAGGATGGGTACGCCGGTGGCCTCGATCGGTGGGGCCGGAACGTTCGATGGCGTTTTTCTGGCCGGCATCCTGGCCGTGCTGATCGCGAGCCTGTCCGGAGGGCCGCGGCCGGCTTCCGGAATCGCCGCGCGGTAACGCAACCTTCGTTTCGAGCCGTAACGACCTAAATGGTGTGAATACGGAACCACATGGCCGGATGATCAGCCGGCAGTGGCCTCGCCAGCTCGCGGGCGCCCCATTGTGACCGCGCGGCCACGTGATTCCGCGTTTCATGACAGATCGTCAATGTGATGACCACGGTCCGACAACGGCCGGATCCCCATGTTCGCGATCGTAAGGCTGATCTAGCGGCAGACGGTCCACGAAATCGGCCAGGGCATAAGGAAAGGATCATGTCATGATGAACATCAGAGGCCGGATGACCGGCCGCGGCCGCAAAGGAACGTTCGCCGCGGCGCTTCTGGCTACCACCATAATCGCGGGTGGAGGCTTCGCCTGGGCCGAGGCCGGCTCGACCAACGCCCCGCCGACGGCTCCGTTGGGGTTGGCTCCTGTCGTCAATCAGGCCGGGTTCGCCGATATCGCGGCAAAGGTCGGGCCCGCGGTGGTCAACATCGCGACCGTTGAGGGCGTGGATCAGACCGCCGACCAGGACCAACCCAATCTCCAGCAGCAAATGCCGGACTTCCCCCCGGGCTCGCCAATGGGCCAAATGTTCCGACACTTCTTCGATGGCCAGGGTCAAATGCACAGGGGGCCGGCCCATGCTCTTGGCTCCGGCTTCATCATCGATCCGGCGGGCTACATCGTGACCAACAACCACGTCGTTGATCACGCGCACCAGATAAAGGTGACCTTGAGTGATGGCCAAAGCTTCCCGGCAAAGGTCATCGGCCGTGATCCCAAGACGGACGTCGCGCTGCTCAAAATCGATGCCGGAAAGCCCGTGCCCTATGTCGCGTTCGGCGACAGCGCGAAGGAGCGTATTGGTGACTGGGTCGTCGCGGTAGGCAACCCATTCGGCCTTGGCGGCACCGTTACCGCGGGGATTGTTTCGGCACACGACCGCGATCTGAACAGCGGCCCATATGACGACTTCCTGCAGATCGACGCGCCAATCAATCCCGGCAACTCCGGCGGCCCGGTGTTCAATCAATCCGGTCAGGTGGTAGGGATCGACACGGCGATCTATTCGCCAAATGGAGGTAGCGTAGGTATTGGCTTCGCCATCCCGTCGGACGTCGCCTCGAAGGTCGCGGCGCAGCTTCGCGAACACGGCAAAGTGGAGCGCGGCTGGCTGGGTGTCGCGATGCAACCGCTAACGCCTGCCCTCGCCTCCGCGATCGGTCACCCTGGCGCCCAGGGCGTGATCGTCAACAAGGTGGAACCGAATTCGCCTGCTTCTAAAGCTGATCTGCAGCAGGGCGATGTCATCACCGCTTTCAATGGCCAGGCGATCAAAGATCCGCGTGACCTCGCGATGGACGTAGCCAATACCGCCGATGGGAGCTCAGCCAAACTGACCATCTTGCGCAACGGCAATGAAAGCTCGGTGGACGTGGCGATCGCCCAGCAACCGGTTCAGCAAGCCTCTCGCCAATCTGACGACTCCGACAGTGCGCCTGTCGGCATGGCGTTGACGTCGCTCACCCAGGACGCCCAGCAGCAACTGGGTCTTGGTTCGTCGGTGAAGGGCGCGGTCGTGGCTCAGGTGACGCCCGGCAGCAAAGCCGAAGAAAGTGGCGTTCAATCCGGCGACGTGATCGTCCGGGTGGGTAACCAGGTCGTGACCTCGCCGTCCGACGTGGTGGCCAAAATCCACGCCGCGGAGCACGATAAGAAGGAGGCGGTGCCGCTGCTGGTCATGCGTGACGGCACGACCTATTATCTGGCGTTGCAACTCGGCAAGGCCTGATCGGACGGCGGGCCGCGACAGGTCATCGCGGCCCCCTTCCGCTTCTTCTGTTTCGAATGAAAATATTGTTGGTCGAAGACAATGAGCGCGTGGCGGGGTTCCTGGTGAAGGGGCTGCGTGAGGGCGGTCATACGGTCGATCACGCCGACAATGGCCGCGACGGGCTTTTTCTCGCTTCCTCGGAAACTTACGACACGATCATCATGGATCGCATTCTGCCAGGCGGCATCGAGGGCCTCGCGATCGTCGAAGCCTTGCGCAAGACCGGAAACAAAACGCCGATCCTGATCCTGAGCGCACTCGGTGAGGTTGACGACCGAATTCGCGGGCTTCGCGCGGGAGGTGACGATTACCTCGCGAAGCCCTTCGCGTTTGGCGAGCTCGTGGCGCGGCTCGATGCGTTGGTTCGCCGCGCGCGGGATGTCGGGCCGGAGACCGATCTGGTTGTCGGCGACCTTCGCATGGACCCGCTGTCGCACACGGTGACCCGCGCCGGCAAACCGATCCAGCTTCAGCCGCGGGAGTTCCGGCTGCTGGAGTTCCTGATGCGGCACGCCGGCCAGGTGGTGACCCGTACGATGCTGTTAGAGAACGTGTGGGATTACCATTTCGATCCGCAAACCAATGTCATCGACTCACATGTCAGCAAGCTGCGGCGCAAGATCGATTCGGGTTTCAACGCGCCGCTGCTTCACACGGTTCGGGGTGCGGGATACAAGCTCGCGACAAATGCGTGAGCTGACGCGATCCACGGCGGTTCGCCTGGCGTTCGGCTATGCCGTCCTGTTCATCATCTCGACACTGCTGCTGACCGGCTTTCTGTGGTGGCGAACGGCTCTCTATCTCGACCGGGAAATCGACGCGGTGATCATCGCCGATGCCCAGGCGATTTCGGACCGGCTGCGGGATTTTGGATTGCCTGGCGCGATCGAGACCATCAACGAGCGCGTCGGACGCGCCAGCGACGAGCACGCGATTTATCTTCTTGTCGATCCGACGCTGACCCCAATCGCCGGCAACCTACAGGCATGGCCACTCGAGGTGGGCTCGGCACCAGGGTGGCACGATATCAATTTGGAACGAGACGGTAGGCTGCACGTGACCCGGGCGCTGTTCGGCCTGCTTCCCGGCGGCTACCGTCTTCTGGTGGGACGTGACGTGCAGGACCGGGTGGAGGTCCGCGCGTTGATCGTCGACTCGCTGATCTGGGCTTCGGTGGGTGCGTCGATTCTGGCCGTCCTCGGCGGCATTTTGCTGCGCAGGGCGATATTGTCGCGCCTCGAGACGATCAATCGTACCGCGAGCGCGATCGTCCAGGGCGATCTCACGCGGCGTGTTCCGACGCAGGGCTCGTCTGACGAATTCGATCAACTGGCCCATACGATCAACGCGATGCTGGGGCAGATCGAGCGGCTTGTAGAGGGCGTGCGCAATGCATCCAATGTCGTCGCGCATGATCTGCGTACACCGCTCGCGGAGTTGCGGACACGACTTGAGGCGCTGCTTCGCACGCAACCATCGAAACAGGTGACATACGACGAAATTCAGAAGGCCATTTCCGACATCGACCGGATCGTCAATGTCTTCAATGCGCTGCTCCGCTTGGCGGAAATTGATTCCGGCGTGCGGCGCGCCGGGTTCCGCGACGTCGATCTTTCGGTCGTGGCTACCGAGCTGACGGAACTCTACGAACCGCTGGCCGAGGACAAAGGGATCATTATGAACATTGACGTCCCGCGAGCGATTCGCGTGCATGGCGATCCCAATCTGCTGGCCCAGGCGGTCGGAAATCTTGTGGAAAACGCAATTAAATACACGCCGGCCGGAGGGACGGTGTCGTTACGGATCGCGGTGGATCATGCGGATCAGGCGGAGATCGTGATTTCGGATAACGGTCCGGGGATCGCGGATGCCGACAAGTCGAGGGTCATCGAACGGTTCTACCGAGGAAATCGCGGCTCGGACGCGGAGGGCATCGGGTTGGGCCTCAGCGTTGTCGAGGCCATCGCACGCCTGCACGGCGGCACTCTTTCGCTGAACGACAACTGCCCGGGACTTGTTGCAATCTTGACCTTACCGCGGGTCATTAATGCCAACCGCCCACATGACTGACTCTTCGACACAGTCGCCAATAGCGTCATAGCCGGCCATCAATAGCGGCACGGTGCCGCGACAGATCACCGGGTCAAGCCCGGTGATGACGTCTTGAGTGAGCGTGCCGATAAGGCAACCAATTCGGCGATTGGTAAACACGGAAGAGTCGACATGACCCACGCGTTGCACGCCACTTCAATGGTCGATCTCACACTAGATCTTCGATCCGTTCCAGAAATC
>JBEKGV010000210.1:0-7023 GCA_050012615.1 Acetobacteraceae bacterium
GCGACACCGATGATGAAGCCCGCGCGAAACGAGCGTTGTTGGACAGCCTCGTGCATCCGGACAGCGGCATCGCCTCGCTGTCGATCGCGCTCGGCGTCGACGCATCGAAATTCGACCTCGACGGACCGTTGCCCGACATTCCGGAAACGAACCAGAGCAAAAGCGGCCGTCAGCGCGTTGTCGACCGGGCCCGGCGGGACAATCTGACGGTTGGGCAACTGGCCCAGGTGCTCGGGGCTTATGGAGGACTGGCGATGGTGGGAACGGCGACGACGATCGCCGATCGGATGGAAGAATATTTCCACGCACGAGCCTGTGACGGCTTCAACATCATGTTCCCCTGGGTGCCAGGCGGGCTTGATGAGTTCGTCGATCAGGTCGTCCCCGAACTGCAACGGCGCGGCGTGTTCCGCAAAGAATACGAAGGCAAAACGCTCCGGGAAAATCTCGGCTTGCCACGGCCGCCGAACCGGTTCTTCCCGGCGACGGAAGGCTTCCGATGAAACCCAGGCTCGGCGGGCATGTCCTCGCATCTGCGTTGGTCGCGCAAGGCATCGACCATGTGTTCGAGGTGCCAGGCGAGAGTTTTCTCGACACGCTCGATGGGCTGCATGAAGTCGGTAACCAACTGAAACTTGTCACCTGCCGGTTCGAGGCCGGCGCGGTCAACATGGCCGAAGCCTATGGCAAATTGAAAGGCCGGCCCGCCGCCGCGATGGTCACAAGAGGGCCCGGTGCATGCCACGGCTCGATCGGCGTGCACATCGCCATGCAGGACAGCACGCCGATGCTGCTGTTCGTTGGGCAAATCCCGCACGAGGACACGGGGCGCGACGCGTTCCAGGAAGTCGACTACCGTCAAATGTTCGCGCCGTTGGCGAAATGGGTCACCCAGATCGACCACGCGCATCGCATCCCGGAAATCGTCGCACATGCGGTCGATGTCGCCGTGTCCGGCCGGCCGGGTCCGGTGGTCATCGCGCTATCGGAAGAAATGCAGAAGGATACCGTCAGCGTCCCCGATCTGCCGCGCGTTCCCGTTTCAGTGGCTTATCCCGACCCGGCGGCGCTGCGAAAAATGCGTGACATGATCGCGGCGGCAAAGCAACCCATCGCTGTCGTCGGCGGCTCCAGTTGGACCGAAGCCGGTCGAGCGGCTCTGGGCAAGTTCCTGGTTCAGAACGACATCCCCGTCACCGTCGGCTTCCGCCGTCATGCGCATTACGACGGCGGCCAGTCCAACTTCGCCGGCGATCTGGGCGTTGGTTCCGATCCCGGCCTCCTCACCAAATTCAAGCAAGCCGATCTGATCCTCGCACTGGGCAGCCGATTGGGCGACGCGGTCACGCAAGGCTACACCCTGCTCGACATGGCTGGCGCCACACTGATCGTTCAGGTGCTGCCCGATGGAGCGGAAATCGGCCGGGTGTTCCGTCCCGCGCTCGGGATCGTCTCCGACCTGAACGCGTTCGCCCATGCGTTGGCGGCTCTGGAGCCGGTGAAGCCCACCTGGTCCGCCTGGACCCGCGAACTGCGTTCGCTGCGGGAAGCTCAGCGGGCGGTACCCAATTACGAAGGAACGCTGAATCTCGGCACGGTCATGCGCGAGTTGGAAACGCTGCTGACGCCGGACGCCATCGTGACCACCGACGCGGGAAACTTCGCCGGTTGGGCCACGCGATTCCTGAACTTTTCGGACGGACAACGTTATATTGGGCCAACCAACGGCGCGATGGGGTATTCCGTCCCTGCCGCGGTCGGCGCCGCGATCACGTTCCCCGGCCGGATGGTCGTCAGCATGGTCGGCGACGGCGGCTTCATGATGACCGGCCAGGAACTCGCCACCGCGTTTCATCACGGCGCCGCACCGATCGTGCTCGTATTCAACAACAACCAGTTCGGCACGATCCGCATGCATCAGGAACGTGCCTATCCGTGGCGCGTCTCCGGCACTCAGGTCACAAATCCGGACTTCTCAAAGTATATCGAGGCATTCGGCGGCCACGGCGAGGTTGTAAGTCATACCGCCGAGTTCACCCCCGCATTCCGCCGGGCGGTGAAAAGCGACAAACCGGCCGTGATCGAACTGCGCATGAACCCCGACCAGATCACGACCCGAGCCACCGTCGCCGATTTGCGTGCCGGCAAACCGCGTCCGCCGGATTTCCACAGTGCATGACAGCAAACTTCGGCGAGGCCGCGCGCCATTACGCCGACGGTGATCTCGATCGGGCCACCGCTGCTTGTCTGGATATCATCCGAAACGACGCCCGGCATTTCGAACCCTTGCATCTTTTAGGCGTGATCTGCACTCTCCGAGGGCAACACGCGGACGGTGTCAGCTACCTCCTGCGCGCCGAGGCCCTGCGTCCGAATGACGGAAAAGTGCAAGCCAACCTCGGCAGCGCGTTCGGCGCCATGCAGCGCTTCGACAAATCCGTGGAGGCGTATCGGCGCGCCGTGCCTTTGTCTCATCCCGACGCGGAATTGCTGAACAATCTGGGGCTGTCGCTTCTTGGCCTGGGCCACCACGAAAAGGCAATCGAAACGTTTCTCGCTGCCCTTGCCGTCGATCCGGCGCATAATCCAGCACTTTACAACCTGGCCCGCGCGAGAGCCGTCGCTGGCCATTTCGCGAAGGCGGAGGCGGATTTCCGGCAGCTCCTGACGAGGCTGCCGCGCGATACACAAGCTGCCCGCATCCATGACGTGCTGAACGATCTGGCCCGTGCGGTGATCAGCCAGGGACGCGCCGAAGAAGCACTCGAAATACTCCATTCCGCGGCGGCGGAACGAGGCGATGTCGGCTCGCTGCGCCGGAACGAAGCGCTGATTCTTCTGCTGCTGGGTCGTTTCTCGGAGGGCTGGACGGCCTATGAGACGCGCTGGGACGCGCCGAATCACGACCGGCCGCATCCCGATTACCGGGTTCTCGATCCGGATCAGGTGGCGGGACAGCGCGTTCTGGTGAAAGAAGAACAAGGTCGAGGCGACGTCATCCAATTCTTGCGCTATTTGCGGCTGCTCGCCGCGCGCGGGGCTCGGATCCATTTGAGTATCTACGACGACCTCGTTCCCCTGGCGCTGGAAATGCCGGACATCGAGGTGGTGCTGACCTCCGATGCGGATGAAACCGAGTACGATCTCTTGACCTCGATCATGAGCCTGCCTTTGGCGTTCCACACTGAACTCGAAACCATTCCGGCCGAAGTCCCGTATTTGCGAACCCCCGCCGCGCGGATCGCACGGATGAGACATCATCTTGGCCCGGCCTCCGCGCCGCGCGTCGGACTGATCTGGGCGGGCTCGCGCGCCAGTCAGGCACGTTCGGCGATACCGCCGGCGACGCTGGAACCGCTGTTGCGCCGGCCGGCGATCGAATTCCACTGCCTGCAAAAGGAACTTCGCGACGAAGACCGAAGCTGGTTGGATCGGACCGGCCTCGTCACAACGCATGATGCGATGCTGCGCGATTTCGCGGACACCGCGGCATTGATCGAAGCGATGGATCTGGTGATCTCGATCGACACCGCGGTTGCGCATCTGGCCGGCGCTCTGGCGAAGCCGGTCTGGATCATGTTGGCGTTCAATCCGGACTGGCGCTGGATGTTGGGCCGCGAGGACAGCCCATGGTATCCGACAGCACGATTGTTTCGACAATCGAAGCCCGGCGACTGGGAGGGCGTGGTAAGCGCCGTCGCTGACGCACTCCGGTTTTGATCGCCGGTCCTACCGGGCGCGCGGCGCGGGACGTTTGCCGAGGCCGCTTTCTTTGGCGAGACTTGAGCGCAGCGCCGCGTACTGGCGTGCCACCATCGGGTAATCGCCCGGCAGATTCCATTTCGCACGATATTGCGCAGGTGTCTCGTTATGGACGGTCTGCAGATGGCGCTTGAGCATCTTCATGTGCAGCCCGCATTCCATGCAAACCAGATGATCGCTGAACACGGTCGGGCCGGCTGGCCGCTTGCGCACGGCGGGTGCGGCGGCCAGGCCCGCCCCCGACCCGGCACTTGCCAGGGCCCGATAAACCGCTCGAATCATGTCCGGTACAGCCTGGGTCGGGACGTCATTATGCTCGACATACGCACTCACGATCTGGGCCACCAGCGACAGCAGAGGATCGGCGGTCGAGGACATGACGACTCCCAGTTGTTTTGACGTTTTTTTCACGTTGCATTAACTTTGCCGCAGCCGTCAACACCCGCGAGCCCCAAGGGCGGGTTTGGGCGCATCCGCACCGCGCAAGAGGATCGCCCATGACTGATACAGTCTTCCAACAGGCGTTTGAAGCCGCCCAAAAGTCCTGTTCGGTCGAAGTCTGGGACATGCTCACGTCCCGGCAAATCACCGAACTTGTTTACCAGGAAATGCGCCGGATCGACGCCAATCAGGCGAAGCCTTGGCCACCGTCCAACAGCGCGTCGGATGCGACCTCGGACACGGATAAGAGCTGACCGCCGTTCCTGACGCGGTTGACGCTTGCGGCAAACCGCCGGCTACCTCCCAGTCAAGGCCACCAGAGCGGCCGCCTCCGCCATGACATCGCCCCATGCGCCGGTCCTCGTCTGACGGACCAAACGAACGGACCTGTACCATGGCGTATCGGTCCGATCAAGCAACCACCGCCAGTCGGGCGCTCGTGCCAGCAGGATGAATGTCGGTCGCCCCATCGCACCCGCGACGTGCCCGACCGAGGTGTCGACCGTGACCAACGCGTCCAGCGACTGCAGGATCGCCATCGTATCCTCATAATCGGCGATCTCAGCGCCGATATTTATCAGCGGTGCCGCGCCGAAATACTGGCCCGCCTGCGCCGCCGCCGGGCCCTTTTGCAACGCGACCAGCGCAACACCCGGCAATGCCGCCAACGGCGCGAAATCCGCCAGTGTCGCGGACCGCCAGCGATCGTTGTTGTGCGTTGGCCGACCCGCCCAAACGATGCCGATGCGATGGAACGCCACGGGAACCAGGCGATCGAGGCGCTCGCTCCAGGCCGCGGCGCGGGCAGGATCCGCCCGCAGATACGGCTCGCCACCCGGTACGCGGTCGGGTCGCGTGCCGTGCAGACCAGGCAGCCCCGACAAAGCGCGAAAAGCTCGAAACGGTGGAGCATTCCGCCAATCGGTGAACAACAGGGCGGCGGGATAAACCTGCCGCAGCAACGGGATCATTTCGGCCGCGGAAGCGACGGCGATGTTTGGACAGCGCTCGGCGGCCCAGGGAATGTAGCGGCTAAACTGGATGACGTCGCCAAAGCCCTGATCGGCGACCAGCAGTAACGTTTCGTCGGCGAACGGAGTACCATCCCAGCGCGGCCGCGTCGTCGGCGGCATCAACGGTGCGATGCCCGGCAGATCGAAGCGCCATTGGTATTCGTCCCAACCACGCTCCCATTCGCCGCGCAGCAGCAGGGCCTCGGCGATCTGGAAATGCGAGCCGGGCAGAAATGCGTTGATCGTCAGTGCCTTTTCAGCCGAGGCGATGCAATCGTCCAGTTCCAGCCTATGGTACTGAATGACCGCGAGGTTGTGCAGACAAACCGGATCATCCGGCGCCAGGTCGATCGCCCGCCGAGCCGCGCTGATAGCGTCATCGAAACGTCCCAGCGCGCGATGAACTTCGGAGATGTTCCGCAAGTACAGTCGAATATCGATGCCGCGAGCGATGGCGCGTTCGATCTTGGCCAACGCCTCCTCGCGCCGGCCCAGACGGAAGGCAACGATACCGGAAAGATGCAAAGCGTCGGGCTGATCCGGCGCGGCGATCAACGCCCGGTCGAGCAACCGATCGGCGAAAGCGAAGGCCTTCTCATTCTCCAGCCGGCCGGCGAGAGTCATCAAATCGGCGAATGCGACCGGTACGTCCGGCAGCGCGGGATCAGTCAACCGTATAGCCCAGACGCTCGATTGTTGGCCGCAGGATTGGAATCACGGGCTCCAGGTGCCGGAGATAATGCCGATAACGATTAAGCGACCGCTCATACAGCGGCTCCGTCACCTGAGCGTAGCTGGCGGTGCGAGCATAGCGGCGGTTCTCATGAAAGTTCAGACACCGTTTGTCGAACCGGACTCCGACGAAATCCAGGATGGCACGGACGGTTTCGACCTGGTTGGTGACCATATCGTCATAGCGAATGGGCAGATAGCGCAACGCCATTTCAGCGCGATAATGCATGACCAGATCCATCACCCGGACGTAATGAGTGGCGGCGGTTTCCAGTGACGTCGCGCAGAAATACCCGTGGGTGAAATGATTTGACAACGCGGAGACCATCACGTCCAACGGATGGCGAATGACATGGACCAATGGTGACGCCGGGAACAGCAGAGCGATCAGACCCAGGTGCGTCTCGTTCAACGGCATCTTGTCCGTGAACCACGATACCCTGGGCTCGGCGATGCCCATTTGTGCCACTTTCTGCAGGTAGTAGTCGCGCAGGTTATCCAAGCCGTCCCGCTGATCGCCCATCCACAGTTCCGCCAGTGCCTCGGGATACGTCAGGGGACTATTGAGCATACGCGGCATGATGTTAGTGATGTCGTTGATCAATGGCAGCTCGTCGCCGGCCGAAATCAACGGATGCGCCGACAAGGTTTGCTCCACCAACGTCGTGCCGGAACGGGGGAACCCGAGCACGAAAATGGGTTGCGGCACGTCGGTGCGCACGCCGGCTCGCGGCAGCAATGCGAGCCGGCCGGCGACGAAAAATCCCCGCGATCGAGTAACGACATCATTCGCGAGCCGATCCAGATAGACGTTTCCGCTCGCCTCCCGCGCGATCCGCTTGGCCTCGGTGAACGCCGCCCAGGCCTCATCGTGACGATCGAGCTGGTCGAGCAGACGGCCCTTTTCCGATAATTCGGTGGGGCCAAGGCCAATCGGTGCCGACGCCATCACGGGCTGTTCAGAATCCGCGGGCGCTGAGGTCCGCGCATCCTCCGCCACCGGGATCTTACGATCCAGCAACGCGAGTGCCTCGTCGTGCCGCTTCATGCGGCCCAGAAGCACGGCGCGGGTCAG
>JBEKGV010000211.1:0-7019 GCA_050012615.1 Acetobacteraceae bacterium
TGGTGCCGGTGGCGAACGGCAACACCTCGACCGCGAAATTGTCCGCGCCCACAACGGCGATCTCGCGTTCCGCGAGCCATAGCGCGGCCGCGAGGTCGAGGCCCGGTTCGGTCTCGAAGGAAATCGTTTCAGGGTCCCGCTCCGTCCACCCCGTACGGAGCAACACGACATCGCCCTTGGCCGGCTCGCCGCCAACTTCCCGCGAGGCGTTCACCAAATCGGCGACACCGATCGCGGCGCCGTCCGCCAACGGGCCGCCATGCAACGCCGCGATGTCGAGCAACACGCCCCGCGCCACGATCGGCCCCATCTTGTCGATGCCGCAACGCGCCGCGCCGGTGGTGCCGCGTGTGCCCGCGCCGGGAAAGCCGTTGTAGAGTTGATCGTCGTACCAGGCGTGACACAGCGCATCGATATGAGTGCCGATATGGGCCGGCATCAGCAACGTATCCTCGGCGAATTGAAATCCGCCGGGCCGCCGGGCGCCGGCCGCGTAATCGCCTCCGGAGCGGCCCATGAAATGCTGCATCCCGGCGCGATGCGGCGGGACTGGCGTGCGCGCCGATAAAGGCTGAGCGAGGCTGATGACCTGTCCCCAGGATACCAGCGCCGCGGCCAGTTTCACCGCCTCGGCACCGATATGGTTGAGCGCGCCTCTTTCATCCTCGGCAGCCCAGAGGTTCCAGTTTTCTTTGGTCATTGTGTGAGGCCCGCTGCCAGAGTCTTCAGATCGCGGCGCATGAGTTTGCCGGTGGCCGTGACCGGCAGAGCTTCGCGGACCGAAATGAAATCGGGGATTTTGTAGCGTGATGCCAGATCCCGGCAATGCGCCTTCAATGCCGTCTCGGTGATGGTCTGGCCCGGTTTAACAACGACAAACGCGGCGATCAATTCTCCCTGGCTCGTGTCCGGGAAACCGACGACCCCGGCAAGCGCCACGGCGGGATGGCGCATCAGCACATCCTCTACCTCGGCGGGGGAGATGTTGATGCCGCCTTTCTTGATCATTTCCGTGGTGCGGCCGATGAACCGGATGTCTCCCGTTTCGGTCAACTCGCCGATATCGCCGGTCCGGAAAAATCCATCTTTGGTCAGGGCAGCGCCGGTCTGGCTGGCGCTGGCGCCGACATAACCGCGCATCACGTGGCCCTTGACCTCGATCAGGCCGGGTTGCCCGGCTGGCAACATCGCGCCGGTCGTTTCGTCGACGATTCGGATCGTCACGCCCGGCAGAGGTGGACCCTGACACGCCGCCCGGCGTTCGAGCGGCCAGTGATGCCAGGTCACGCAGCAATTGCCGTAGGTCTCGGTCTGACCATAAACGTTGCAGATCTCCCGCGAGCCCAGTACCTCCGCCGCGGTCCGTACGTCCTGGGGCGCACCGATGGTCAGGCCGGTGCGCAGGCTGCTGGTGCGCTCCGGCCGGAATGACGGGTGCGAGATCAACGCCGCGGTGATGGATGGCAGGGTGTAAAGCGCAGTGCAGCGATGTTGCTCGATCAGATCGAGCGCCTCGCCTGGCTCGAAGCGGGATTGCAGCACCAATGTCGCGCCGTGGGTCAGCACCGCCGACATCGCGTTGGCGCTGCCGTAGGACCAGAATAATGGCGGTGCGAGCAAAACCCGATCGATCTCCGTGTAGCCCTGACGCTCGCCGATATTGAAGCCGTTCTCGATAATGCCACCGTGCGACAACGGAACCGATTTCGGCCGGCTGGAGGAGCCGGAGGTATAAATGATGATCGCATCACCTTCAGGTTCCGCCGGAATTCCCGCCGGGGCCTGTGGCGCGTCCAGCATGGCCGGGTAAGGCAGCCAACCAGGGTCGCGGTCGTCGCCGAGCAACACGACATCGAGCGGCCGCATCGTTCGCAGATCGTCCGCGAAGTTCTGGCCGCTGAACTGATCCAATGTGACGAGCAGCCGAACGTCAGAGTCGTCGATCAGATACGCCAGCTCCTCGCGTTTCGACCAGGTGCTGAACGCCACGACCACCGCTCCGGCCATCATCGCACCGAAGAAAGTCTCGATCCATTCCGGCCGGTTGTTCATCAGCAAACCGATCCGGTCACCGCGCGTCAAACCGCGAGCGACGAAAAACGATGCGATCCGCGCGGCGCGCGCGGCCATCTCGGTGTAACCAATCGCCGCTCCGCCACCGATCACCGCGGGATGCGCACCATGGCGGGCGGCTTGCTCACGCAATAAAAACCCCAGATCGCGGCTGACCGGCATCGTCATGGGGTGAGCTTCCCTTGCGTGATCCAGTCCCGCAGAACATTTTTCGCGAGTTTCCCGGTCGGTCCGTGTGGCAGCTCGGTAACGAAAACGATCGAGTCCGGCAACCACCACTTCGGCACGAGTTCAGCGAGATGCGCGCGTAACTCGTCGGCGGACACCTCTGCCCGAGGCAGAACGATCAGGAATGGGCGTTCCTGCCAGCGCGGATGCGGGATCGCGAGGACCGCGGCTTCGGCGACGGAGGGGTGACGACAGGCGGCATCCTCCAGCGCCTGGCTGCTGATCCACTCGCCGCCGGACTTGATCACGTCCTTGGCGCGGTCGACGATGTGCAAGGTATTATCGGGGTCGATCGTCGCGACGTCGCCGGTGCGCAGCCAACCGTCCAGGGTGACGGCATCGATGTCGGGGCGCTGGAAATACCCGCCGGAGATCCACGCGCCGCGCGCCTGCAGGTGTCCAGGGGTCTTCCCGTCCCTCGGCAGCTCGCGATCGTCCTCATCGACGATCCGGATTTCGTTACCGAACAGCGGCTTTCCCGGCGTGCCCATGACGGATAACGCATTTTGCTCCGGCAACGCGCGCGGCGCGAAGGACATCGTGGACCCGCTGGTCGTTTCGGTCATGCCCCAACCGTGAATTGTCCGGACACCGAATTCTTTCAGGTAGCCCTCGATCATCGCGGCGGGCGGCGCGGTGCCGCCGGAGAAAATTCGATTTAGCAAGCCCAGTGAAAGAGTATGCGCGCGGCAATGATCAAGCATGGAGAGCCAGATCGTCGGCACGCCGGGTCCCACGGTAATCCTTTCTTCGATAATCAGCCGATACAACCACTCCGTATCGGCGCGCCGTCCGGGAAGCACGAGTTTCGCACCATACATTGGGCCGAAGAACGGAACGGCCCAACCGTTGCAATGGAAAAATCCGGGAATGGCGAGGATCGAGTCGTCGGCGGATAAGCTCCAACCGTTACCCGCCCCGGTCGACATCGCGGACAGCACGGTGCCGCGGTGGTTGTACAGGGCACCCTTGGGGTTCCCGGTCGTGCCCGATGTAAAGCAAAGCAGGCAGGCGGTACGTTCATCCAACACCGGCCAGGCGAAATCCGGATCGCCAGAGTCGATCAGATCCTCATAACATATCAATTCCGAAAGAGTGGTGGCCGGGATTGCCGCGCGTGGTGCCATCACGACGTATTGCCGCACACTCTCGAGTCGGGATGCCAGACTTTCGGCCAGCGCGATCGTGTCGAGGTCGATGAACAATGTGCGGTAGCCGGTGAAGTTGATCGTATAACAGATCTGCGCCGCCGGTAGTCGCGGGTTGGCGGTGTGCAGGACGGCACCCACCCCGGTCATCGCATAGAACAGCTCCAGGTGCCGATGGGAGTTCCATGCGAGCGAACCCGCCGTCTTATCCAGGCCGAAACCCAACTGGCGCAAACTGGAAGCCAGGCGCCGGGCACGCCTGGCGACCGTGCGGTAATTCAGCTGGACGTGCTCATCCCGGTTGACCGAGACGACCGGAACATGGCCGAAGTTCGCCGCGCCGTGCTCCAGCACGGACGACAGCAACAGCGGATAATCCTGATTGAGTCCCAACATTGCCGGCCCGCCAACCTCCTCGCCTGGTGTAGGGTCGCGCGAGCGGTCAGGCAACTCATGCAGCGGGAGCGGGGGTCCTCGCGAAAACCCGGCTTGAGTTATCGGTTAGATGAATCGCCACGACGTTGAGGCCCAGGGCGAACTTTTGGTAGCCGTATTCGTCCAGGTATCGGCCGAGGGCGTCCTGATCGACCTTGATCTTCTCCACGACCAGGATGGGATGGAACTGGCCGATCGTGCGACGCGCGCCCTCAAGCACTTCGAGCTCCATCCCCTCGACGTCGATTTTCATCAGGTCGAGCCGCGCGAGGCCAAGGCTGTCGACTGAGACGGCGCGTATGGTCATCATATAATCGTCACGGTAATCGACATTCTGTCCGATTTCCTCGGTCCCGGTGCGTTGCCGCAGTTCCAGACTACCAAACGACGCCGGAACGAATGGATTGAGGACCGGCACCCGCATCGTACCGGGCTGGTTGTTGACCGCCGCCCACATTGGACGGGCGTTGAAGCAATTGTTTATCGCGATGTTGCCGGCCAGAGCGCAGAAGATGCGTTCCTGCGCCTCGATCGCCAGGACCCTGCCCCAGCCAGCCATGTGCCGTGCCCATTCGATGGTGAACACGCCAATATTGGCCCCGATATCCAGCACCTGCACGCCGTCGCCGAAACGCCGCCGCCTCGCATCCAGCAGGGCCATAACCACGCGGGCTTCTTTCATATCGAATTCCGACGTGTTCAACAGCATGAATCCCGCGCCGTAACCCTTACCCGGTTCAGTCATTCTGTAGTCGAATCTGTTCAGAATCATCGTGCCGTGGTTGGTCGAAGCCAGTATGAATGCGATCCGGCGCTGCGGCTGTCTCATGTCGGGTTTCCTGAAAGGATTGGACGAATGGACGAAGCGCGATTCCGTCCGGTCTGATTACTCCTTTTCGCGATTGCTTCCAATCCGGCGCACGCGGCCTCACGCTCGACAGCCGCGTTCCGCCCGGTCATGTTCGGCCCCGACGTCCGGATTGATGTAAGGAGCGTGATGAATGGCCGGGTTGATGGAGGGCAAGGTCGCCGTGGTAACGGGGGCCGGCGGTGGTGTCGGGCGAGAAATCGCCATCATGATGGCGAAAGCGGGCGCCAAGGTGATCATCGCCGATATCGGAGCGTCGTTGTCGGGCGAAGGCGGCTCTGCCTCGCCGGCGGAACAAACGAGAGCGCTGATCAATCAGCAAGGCGGACTCGCCGAAACTTGCACCGAGTCAGTCGCCGCCTGGGGTTCCGCGCGCAAAATCATTCAGGCCGCATTGGATCATTTCGGCCGCATCGACGCGGTCGTGAACAACGCCGGCATTCTGCGCGACGGTATTTTCCATCGCATGTCCGAAGATGACTGGCTGTCGGTGATTTCGGTGCATCTCAACGGCAGTTTTTTTGTCTCCCGCGCCGCCGCCGAGCATTTCCGGGTTCAGGAAAGCGGCACGTTCGTGCATATCACGTCGACGTCCGGGTTGATCGGCAACATCGGTCAGGCCAATTACTCGGCCGCCAAACTCGGGATCACCGCCTTATCAAAATCGATTGCTCTCGACATGGCCCGCTACAACGTCCGTTCCAACTGCCTCTCACCCTGGGCCTGGAGCAGAATGACAAGTTCAATCCCAACGAATACGACGGAGCAGGCGGCGGCTGTTGAGAAATTGAGACAAATGACGCCTGACAAGAACGCGCCGCTCGCGGTATTTTTGTCGTCCGATGCGGCGAAAGGTGTGACCGGCCAGGTGTTCGGCACGCGGATGCACGAGATTTATTTGTTCAGTTCGCCTCGGCCGATCCGGATCGTGCATCGCGCGGAAGGTTGGACACCGGAGACGATCGCCGCGATCGCAGCACCGGCGCTGGCGACCGGTTTCATGCCGTTGGATACGTCGGAGACTCTGTTCAATTGGGATCCGATTTGAGGGAAGGCTTGCGAGCGGAACGGCGAGGCCTGCCGGGTTTGGTGGCCGGCGCTGTCGATCGAGGCCTGCCCTTGGCTGGTGACGCGACGGGGGCTGATGGCGCCGTCGAGCCACTAAGAAGTATGAGAATTATCTCGGCGGGCGCACGAACTTCGGGATTGAAATCGAGCAGCGAGTGCACGCCGCGAACATAAGCGACAAATGCGGCGTAAAGCGCCACCCATCGATCGGCCTGTCCACTCTCGATGAACCAATCAATGAGTCGTTCACCATGACCAAGTCCGTGAAAAAGGCGCAGGAGCATGAAAACTATAACGATGAACGATCCCCATCGGGTGGGTTCGCTCTCGGTTAGCGCGGCGTTCAGCAGATGTGTGGCGTTTCCGAAATTATTCGTCCCCAATTCCAGTAATGCGTCGGCCAGCAGAGCGAGCACATTGTCCGTGCCGGTAATTCCGCGTCGATGCTCACGCGCTTTGTTCATGCATCCGGTCAGGACGTAAAATCCGACCAGGGCTGCGTACGCGTCGCCAACGCCGGCACGTAGTGCGACACGAAGTGCCGCTTCGGTGGATTCGCGGGTATCCCGAAGGGCCATCACCAAGAGAACGAATGCCAATATCTCGCTGGAGACCGGCGCAAGGCCAACGCCGAGGCGCGCTGCCTCGTCCGCCAGCGCCCGCTGGTCCGCGACTTCAAACATTTTCGCGGCCAGCAAGGCCAACATCCACGGATGCTTGGAGTAAAACTCTCGGAAGGTGTTCGCCTCCCGCGCAATCGCACGTTTCATCCCATCGCCCGCCGGCAGGGCCTTGCCCATGATCTGAACGAGCGCTGAGGGAACCATTTCCGTCCCAGGCACCTCGTCCGGATCGACCCTTTCAATGGCGTCCCGTAACGCTGTCCCTAGCAAGCCGGCCCATGCATCGCTGGTGGCTTTGCTGGTCAACCGTCCCAGAAGTTCACGTATTTCGTCTACCGAATAAAATGTTTCAAGGAACGCAGTGAGCCAACGCACACGCTGCCGGGTTCGACGCGTACCGTGGCGCATGAGATACCAAACGTTGAAAAACCGCTCGCACATCTGGAATCCGGCACGCGCGCCCGAGGTCGGAACCTCTTCAATCAGGCCAAACTCCCGTAATTTGGCCACTACCGACGGCAAGCTGGTGATCTCGACGCCCGTGGCCGCCGACAAGTTACGCGACGTGATGGGATC
>JBEKGV010000212.1:0-7013 GCA_050012615.1 Acetobacteraceae bacterium
GGGGATCACCCGGCCATCAATCGCCGCACGTGCCTCGACAGATGGCCGGGTCAAGCCCGGCCATGACCAGAAAAGTGGATGCCTCGACCCTAAGTTAGCGCCCATGGGGTCAAGCCCGGCCGTGACGAGAAAAGTGGGATGCGCCGACCTTAATTTAGCGTCTATGGAGTCAAGCCCGGTGATCTGTCGCGGCACTGTGCGGCGATTGGTCTCCGGACGAGCCGGGGCATGACGTGGTCCGCAGTGTGCCGGCTTCAAAACGCCAGCAAATTGTCGCGGAAATGTTTGTGCGGGTAAGCGCTTTGCAGCAGGCCGCGACGCTTCAGCGCGGGGGCGAGGCCGTCGGAGATCTCGGTGATCGCTTTGCGCGTCAGCGGGTCGTGGATCAGGAAACCGTCGCCGCCAACCTCCTGCATCACCGCTTCCATCTCGGCGGCGATACTGTCGGGGGTGCCGACGAAGTCCAGGCCTCCGCTGCCGGGATCCAGCAGCATCTCGCGCAATGTGCGGGTCCCGTCACCCGACAGATATGCTTCGAACGAAGCACGCGACGCGTTGGTCTTGACGTCCGGCAGCGGCGCGTCGAGATCGAATTTCGAGAAGTCGATCATGGTCAGGAACGACATCCCCCCAAGCTTCACGTCCATGCTTTGCTCCAGCGCTGCCGTCATGCGCGCGCGCCGGTCGCGTGCCTCCTGCATCGTGTCGGCGACGATCACCGAGGTATTGAACAGCACTTTGCAATCGTTCGGGTTACGCCCTTGTGGAACCATCAGGCGAGAAATGTCTTCCCGGTAGGTCTTGGCTCCCGCGACACTGCGTTCCTTCGCGATAATGATGTCGGCGTGTCTGGCGGCGAACGCGCGGCCCGCGGGTGAGCCTCCTGCCTGGCAGATCACCGGACGTCGTTGCGGACCCGGTGCGGTATTCAACGGCCCGCGGCACTTATAGAACCGGCCTTCGAAATTGATCGGGTGGATCTTGGTGTGGTCGGCGAACACGCCGGTTTCCCGGTCCGCGACGATCGCGTCCGGTTCCCATGAGGTCCACAGACCGTTCACGACCTGCATCCATTCGTCCGCCATCTCGTAGCGCAAATCGTGCTCATAGTGGCGGTCGAGGCCGAAGTTTTGCGCCGCCCTGTCATTGTGCGCGGTGACAATGTTGAGTCCGACCCGGCCATGCGTCAGATGGTCCAGCGTCGCGCCAAGGCGAGCGGCGATGTAGGGAGGATAGAAGCTGGTGGTGATGGTCGCCACGATGCCGACGTGTTTGGTGACGTAGCCCAGAAGCGGGACCAGCGGCAGCGGATCGCTCTTGGGCACCGCGTAGGCGTTGCGCAGGTACCATTCCGATGAGCCTTGGTAAGCATCTGAAATGAACGAGCCGTCCTCGATCACCAGGCAGTCGAAGCACGCCCGCTCGAGGCCGCGCGCGAGGTCCATGTAGAGGTCGGGCTCCATCCACTCGGTGCCGATATCGCCCGACCAGGACTGGTTCCAGCCATGGACCGAATAGCCTTTCCCGACGAACCAGCCGAAGTGGAACATGAGGTCTCCGGGTCAGTGGCGAACCAGTCTCCGTCCCATGATGTCTTGGTTTATTGGGTCGTTTGGCAAGCAATCGCTATGCCAGTGAACCGGCTGCATGGTTGCGAATCGGTTTTTGTGCGAAACGGGAGCCAGCGGTCCCGTGGACGCAAAAGGACGTGCCTGTGATCATCGCAGTGGTCAACCAAAAGGGTGGCGCCGGAAAGACGACCATTGCCGTCAACCTGTCGGCGGCCTTGGCCGCCGAGGGCAAGCGCATCCTGTTGATCGACGCCGATCCCCAGCAGACCGCCCAGGATTGGGCTGCGATAAGGGCGGAGCCGCCCACGTTTCAGGTGATCGGGATGGCGAAACCCGTGCTGCACCGCGACGTTCCTCGGCTGGCCGCCGATTACGATTACGTCGTCATCGACGGCGCCCCGCGCAATTATGAGGTCACTCGCTCGGCGGTCGCGGCCGCGGACATGGTGCTGATCCCGGTGCAACCGTCAGGCGCCGATTTCTGGGCGAGCCGCGAGACGGTCAATCTCGCGAAGGAAATGTTCGCGTTCAAGGACACCCAGCGCTCCGCGTTCGTGGTGTCGCGCAAGGTCGGCCGTACGACGCTTGGCCGCGACATCGCGGATGCCCTGGCGGAGTTCGAGATCCCGATCCTGCGTGCGGCGACCACCCAGCGCATCATCTATGCCGAAACGCTTACCGCCGGCACGACCGTGATCGAGCAAGAGCCGCGCGGCCGTGCCGCTGACGAAATCTTCGCTATTCTGTCCCAACTTCGGGAAAGTGTCGCCGCATGACCACGACGCGATTTAAATTGCCTCCAGTCGCCAAGGCAGCGCCTGGGTTCGACCATTGGGTCACGGGTAAGACCGAGCCATCATCAGCGGCTTCTCGCGGGGCGGCCGCGGCGATGGCCGGCAAGACGGATGTGAAGGCGTCGTTCATGCCGGATGTCACGGGGGTGTTCGCCGCGTATTGGCGCAATGTCGAAGCGCTGACGGCGGCCAACAAAATAGCGTTTGAGGGTGCGCGCGCTGTCGCCAGAGGCAACCTCGAGTTCTTACGGCGGACGACAGCGGATCTGTCCGAACAAATGTGGGCGATGACGGGTCCGGAACCAATCAAAGAGAGGGCCGTGAGGCAGGGCGAGATGGTCATCGACGTCTGCGACCAGGCGGCGGCGAACATGAGAGATCTGGGTGATATAATTCAGCACGCCCATACGGAAGCTGTTCAGGTGTTGAACAAGCGCGTTGCCGATGCGGTCGACGAGGTGAACGCGCTGGCCAGGGGTGCGGTCCGCGGTTGCCTGGATACCGAATTTAAGCTTACCCCAACCTTGTGTCGTTTCGATTGGATGACGTGACGAAATCGCGCCGCGCGATCACGCACTGAGTGCCGCGATGCTCTCCCTTGGGCTCTCCCTTGGGATCTGCCTTGGACGACCCGCGTCATTGACGGCGACGAAGGTGAACTGAGCCTGCGTCACTTTGACGCGCTCGCCGCATCCGCCTCTTAGGACCCAGACTTCCACATCCAATGTGACAGATGTTCGCCCGATGTGGGTGACGTCAGTGTAGAAGCAGACGGCGTCACCGACCTTGACCGGCCGCATGAACACCATGTTGGATACGGCGACCGTCACTGTCCGGCCCTCAGTCAAACGTGTCGCTGTCATGCCGGCGGCCCCGTCCATCGAGGCCATGATCCATCCGCCGAAAATGTCGCCCGCGGGATTGGTATCGGCGGGCATCGCCAAATGACGGGCCGCGAGTTCTCCTCTTGGGTCGGGCGCGAGGACCGGCGCGTGATTATCCGATGATGTTCGTTTCGCGCTCATGGTCAGGGTCTCCCGTGGACAGTTTTGTCCTCGAAATGATGTCGCGGGCGCGGCGAATGCGGCGTTGCACGCCGCACGGCGCCTGGACGGATTGTCCTGTGTCGAGGCTGTTAGTCCCTGCGATACAGATCTTTTTCAATCGCGAGAATATCTGAACGGCTCAGTCCAATATCCCACAATTCACGGTCACTAAAGCGACGGAGCTCGTCGAGTTCTCGAATTCGTCGCAATTTCGCGACCAAATACCCGCCGACATAGCTCATTTGAGTTGGTATCCGGGACAACCACGCACTTATGTCCCGGGTGATATTTTGATGCTCCTCGGAGATGAGGCGCGATCCACCGTTCAGGCTCATTTTCCACGTTCCTTCGAAAGTTCCGGGCGAATCCGGAGGGTGATGCGAAGGACGTTCTCCTCATGACGCAGTGCAGCATAACAGGTCATGCCTTGGGAGGAAATTGTTTTTCAACTTAAGTGGCGGACGTGGTTGAGTGACTGCGCGGACGATCGCGGAAATCAGAGCGGAACGCGTAACAATGATTTATCTTCGACGACCCTCGCCAAATCATTGAACGAATGCGGGGGCACAAACCGCACAATGTTGCGTGGAGCGGAGTTAGCGCTCGGACGGGTAATCAAACCCCTTGCCACCACGCATCGATCTCGTCGGGATCGGCGTGAAGTGAAACGAATAATGGCGTGGCGAACGCCTTCCATTCCGCTTCAAAGGCCGGAGAGAGCGACGTCAATACAGGGACATCCGCTTCGATGGCCGCTCTGAACGCATCGGCGAGACCTGAGTTGACAGCTTCAAGCTTGCCGAATTTGCTAAGTACGACAAGGTCGCACCCCGCGGCGATGTCCCGTCGCACCGCTTCGGTCGCGGACAGCATCGCGCCCCCGTCAAGATGGCAGGTTGTGGAACCTGGTCCGAGGTCCTGAAATATCGGAAACCGCTCGCCGGTCCGAATGCTGCGCAGAAATCCGGCGCTGCAGGCCCGGTCGGCGAGCCCGTGATGCTCGGCCAGGACACCAACCACTCGAGCGGAGCGACTCCATCGATCCGCGAATGATTGGAACATGTCTTGAATGGCCGCGTTCGACGTACCCTGCACCACGGCGACTTTGGTAAGGTCCATCACGCCCTCCTTCCATCAGCGTCCTGATAGCATGTTAGCCATGGTGCAGCCATCGGCCCACCTGAAAGAGATGCCAGCACTGCGCCTGCCGGGGGATCATTTGGGTTGACCTGGGCGCCCAGCCGGTCAGGTTGAGCCAAAATCGGAGACGTTCCATTGAAGCGTTTGGCCAAACCGCCCAACACGGTGGTGATCCTTATCGGCGCGTCGGCGATGATGAGCATCGCCATGGGCATGCGCCAGTGCCTGGGCTTGTTCCTTCGGCCCGTAACGCAAGATCTGGGCCTGACAGCGGCCGACTTCACGTTCGCCATCGCCGTTCAAAACATCGCATGGGGCGTGTGTCAGGCGCCGATCGGCGCTCTGGCCGACAAATGGGGTATTCGCCCGGTATTGGTCGCGGGGGCGGCGGTTTACGTGGCGGCCATGGCGATCATGGCGGCGGCGACAGGGACCGCGATGTTGGTGGCGTCAGGCGCTTTGGTTGGCGTAGCCGTGGCCTGCACCGGCTCCTCGCTCGCGATGACGGCCGCGGCGCGGTCTGCTTCGCCTGAGCGCCGGAGCATGATTTTAGGCGTTGTCAGCGCCTTTTCCTCCGTCGGAACCCTTGTCGTCGCGCCGCTGCTGCAATTCATGCTCGCCCGATGGGACTGGCGGTTCGGGGTTGGGCTTTTCGTTGCGCTCGCGCTGGCGATCATTCCCATGGCGTTGATGGCGGGCAGCGTGGACCGTATGCCGCAACCGGCGGAAAAGCGTGCGGATATGGGCGACGTGATACGAGTTGCCCTCAAAAGCCGTCCGTTCGTGGTTTTATGCTGCACCTACTTCGTTTGCGGCCTCCAGCTGATTTTCGTTAGCACGCATCTACCGAACTATCTGGCCATATGCGGTCAGGATCCCATGCTTAGCGCGACAGCCCTCGCCACGATCGGCGGCGTCAACATCTTCGGATCCTGGATCGCGGGTTATCTGGGCGGCATCTACCCGAAGCACATTTTGCTGGGGATAACCTATCTGGCACGCTCCGTTGTCCTGACGGTTTACTTCCTGATCCCGCCCTCCCCTCTCAGCACCATCATCTTCGCGGCGGCGATGGGGATGTTTTGGCTGGGGGTCATTCCGCTGGTGTCGGGTTTTGTCGCCGAGTTGTTCGGCACCCGATACATGGCGACGATTCTCGGCTTATCGTTCGTTATCCACCAAATGGGGTCGGTAATGGGCGCTTGGGGAGGTGGCCTCATCTTCGACGCGTTCGGCTCCTACGACGTCGCCTGGCGTTTCGGGGTCATTGTCGGCCTGACCGCGGGCGCGGTACAGATCCTGTTTGGCGGGCCGGTCAGGCCACGGCGGGACCTGCAACCGATGTACTCGGCGGGGTGAAATACAATCCACCCCGAGATCGGCGTGGCGCGCGAGCACGGAAGCCGGCGGCGGGAGCTAAACGGACCTCTGCCCGCCTGCAAGATAGCATAAAGAAAGAGGCACGGCATTCTGTTACCCACGCCATGGACGACTCCGCTAACGGCCCAGGGCAGTGGTGTGACGTCCCTGAGATCAGGTTCGATGTGGCGACGCTGGCTGCTGATCGCGACGCTGACTATCGGGGGGTGTCATCCTCGCCGGCCCGATTTCATGACGCGAGTTCATGAAGATTGCGCAGCCGGACAGACATGGGCATGCGACCTGATCGATAGTCTTGGCAGGCCACCTCCGCCGGACAACACGGTAGGACCAGAGAACGGTCCGGGGCAATCCGGGCCGTAGGGCGTAGACGCTCGGTATAAAATTTGGCTGGGGCGGGAGGATTCGAACCTCCGTATGACGGAATCAAAATCCGTTGCCTTACCACTTGGCGACGCCCCACCAGGACTGCTCCCCGCGGCAATCGGTGATAGGTCCGGATGCACGTCGCGTAAAGCGAGAACACCGGCCCGAGGCTCACCGCGCCAATGGGCCGCCCCAACCCCACCAGCCGGGCCGGGCGAGTTCCCGGGTCGCGGCTTCGGCATCCCGGATGTTGGCGTAAAGTCCGAAACAGGTCGCGCCGGACCCGCTCATGCGCGCCAGCAGGCAGTTTCGGGTTCCCTCGATCGCGTGCAGGACGTCCCGGATCGCCGGGACCAGGCTGATCGCCGGCGCCTCCAGGTCGTTGGTCAGCAAGCGGAGACTCGCGGCCATGTCCTCAGCGGTGTCCCACCGATCGGGCAACACCGCGCGCGGGGAGTCATTCCCGGGCGCACGGGCACGGAACACGGAAGCGGTCGCGAGCGGAACACCAGGATTGACGAGGACGAGCCCGCAGGGCGGCAACCATGGCGCTGGCGTCAGTTCCTCACCAACGCCGCCCATCCGCATTGGCCGGTTGCGCACGCACACCGGAACGTCGGCGCCCAGACGTGAGGCAATGCCAGCGACCTCCTGGTCCGCGAGGCGAAGCCGCCAGACGCGGCACAGCAGGCGCAAGGCGGCCGCGGCATCGGCGG
>JBEKGV010000213.1:0-7006 GCA_050012615.1 Acetobacteraceae bacterium
CGCAGGCATGGCTTATGCACACGATATTGCTTTAATACGTAAGCAGAATGGCGGTCAGGCCTCGGCGCGGAACCTGGGAATTGGCCATGCCCGCACACCGCTGATCGCTCTGTTGGACCAGGACGACATATGGTACCCAAATCATCTGGAAGAGCTGATCAAGCCGTTTCGGGAGACGAGGTACCCGGAACTCGGCTGGGTCTACAGCAATCTTGACGAAATCGACCGGGACGGGCGGATGGTCACCCGCTGCTGCCTTGATTGCCTGCCGGAGATTGAACATCCAAAACGAACTCTCGCCGGTTGTTTGGCGACCGATATGTTCACCGTGCCGACATCGACGTTGATCAATCGAAATGCCATCGAGAAAGTCGGCGGCTTCGACGAGCAGCTGATCGGTTACGAGGACGACGACCTGTTTCTGAGGATGTTCCGTTTTGGATACGACAATGTCTATTTAAGCCAGGCGCTCGCCAAATGGAGGCTTTTTCCCGGCAGCACGTCCCATTCCGCTCATATGCGCCGAAGCCGCATGACCTATCTGCGTAAGCTGCTCCGAACATTCCCGCCCGACGATGCCGTCGGGATGCTATATTGGCGCCAATTATTGACGCCGCGATTCTTTCCGGTGCTACTGAACGAATATCGCCAGGCTCTGCGCACCGGTGACAAGGCCGCGCTTCGGACGACGGTCGAAGACCTCCAGGTCCTCGTTCCATATTTCCGGCGACGATCCCGCATTCTGCTGCGGGCGATGTTGCCGCTCATGACGCATGAATGGTCCGCGGCCATGGCCGCCAACCTCGCCGATCGGAACTCGCCGATGCTCAGGGGGCTGTTGCGCTTCGTGCTGCGCTGAGCGGCCCTGACGACCAGGCCGTCAATTCGTCAGCCGTATTGGATCTTTCCGGTCAGGGACGAAGAGCTGGTCAGGTTGGAGAACGTGACGTTGGTGCCGTCGCTCAAGGTGAGAGTAAGCCCACCCGAACCGGCGGTCGCGGCTTGCAGAAGAGCGGCGGCGGACCCGGCGCCATAGCCTTCCATATAGATTGTATCGTTGGAGTTGAAGTCCGTGATGACGTCCTTCGCTCCGCCGGCCGCCTGCTTGAAGAAGACGAACGTGTCCGAGCCGCCGCCGCCGGTCATTGTCGCGGATCCCGCGCCGCCACCCGCTACCAGCGTATCGTTGCCGGAACCGCCGATCATGACAGCCGATACGGAAGCGACGCCCATCGCGATAAAGTCCGGCGAGGTCGTCCCGGATGCATTCAGCGTTTCGTTGCCCGCACCGGCGATCATGTACTCGGTTTGATTGCTGCTCCCAATCAGATCGATGGACGTACCCGCGGCGCCAAAGATAGTCGCCGATCCGGATCCGCTGTTCACCGTCGCGTTGTTGGCGGTATTGTCAGCGAATATGACCCCGCCCGATCCGGCATTGATTGAGTCAGTGCCGGTTCCGCCGAGAATGGTCGCCGTGCCCGTCGTCCCACCAACAAACGTAAGGTTGCCGGAGCCGGCGTAAACCCGCGTCGAGGCCGTCGCATTGACGGTCGTCGCACTGGCGCCGCCAAGGATCGTATTGTTGGTGCCCGTCACATTAACGGACAATGTGCCCGAGCCCGCGACCGTGGTGCCGATCACCAGGTTGCCGGACCCGCCTGATGCGATCGTATCCGTCCCTTGCGACAGGATCGTCACGCCAGTGCCGGTCGCGGTAATCATATTCGTACCGGTGCCGCCGGCGATGGTACCGCTCGTGCCACCGCCGGTAATCGTGTTGGCGCCGGAACCGCCTTCGAGCTGAATGGCTCCGGCGCCCGACTGCGAGATCACGTTGTTGCCGCCGGCCGCTGCGATCGTAGCCGAGCCGTTACCGGTGAAGAGGCCGCCACCGGAACCGGACAAGATCGCGGTGCCGGTCGCGGCGTTGATGGTGGCGGACCCCGCGACGCTGTTCGTAACGACATTATATCCAGCCGGAATCGACGATGTCGGCGACCCGGTGAGGATCAAATCCTGCGTCGTGCCACTGACGGTTTGCGGGGCGAGGATCGTTCCGGAGGACGCGGTAACCGAGAGAGTTCCCGCTGCCGCCAATGCGTTGGCGATCTGCTGCGCGACCGAGAGACCGGTACCTGTACTATAGGTATAAGTGACGGGAGTATTGTTTGTACCGGGGACCGTCACTGTACTTGTTGCCATCGAACTCTCCGAGTTGGCGCGAGGGAGGTCTCCTCCCGGCCGTCAGGTGCCTAAGCCAGATTTCGTCCCGTGCATTTTTTGCAGCAGATTTGCGGGCGGAATGGCCAGACCAAACGACAAATTTGTCTTTTTGGTATGAATTCGCCTGATGTCGTTTAACTTCGGTTAACGATTTAGCCGTTGCATTTGTCAGACACTCTGTTCCAGAGAATTAATGGTCATGTCTACAACCAAAGGTAGTGTATGACAGAAACTCTCAGACACTGGAAGATAAAAGTCTGATCTTTTCGCGTTCTACGGGTGTTCGCGATCCCGCCCGCAATCAGGGAACAGGAGTTCTCAAATCATTCCGCTTTCGAATTTATTTGGCCATGAGTCTCATATGTTAGCCCTCATGGCCGGGCCTGACCGGCTATCTGTCTCCGCAAGTGCTTGAAAAGATACCCGGGTCAAGCCCGGCCATGACGTCGAGAAGGACCACAATGACCGGTCGGAATTTAATTCCCTTGGTATTTGACGCGGGAGCGGGATGGCAAATCCGCGGCGATGAGGGATCAAAACGAGATCGAACTGGTCGTCGCGCTGCTCGGATGGGACCTATTGGAATACGGGCTCCCTCCAGGTGTGCTCAGGCGCCACGAAACACCGGCCGGCGCTTTTCCATGAACGCACGACGGCCTTCGATATAATCCTGGCTCGCGAAGCACTCTTTCACCAGACGATCGCACAGCTCCCAATCTGCCTCGTGACCTCGAAGGACCTCAGCGACGGTGCGCTTCAGCGTATTCATCGTCTTTGGGGCATTGTCCGCGATCGTGGCACAGTACTTTCGCGTGTAGTCTTCAAGTTCCGCGCCCGGTACCACGCGGTTCACCAGGCCCATGGTCTGCTCTTCGGCAGACGTGAAGTGACGCGCCGTGAAGAAGATCTCTTTGGTGAAGGACGGTCCAACCAGACCCATCAGTTTCTTCACGCCGGGAGCCCCATAGCCCAGTCCGAGACGGGACGCGGGGATGCCGAATTTCGAGTCGTCGGTGGCGATGCGGATGTCGCAACCGATCGCGATCGCCAGACCGCCGCCGATGCAAAATCCGCGGACCATGGCGATCGTTGGCTTGCCGCATTCGGCGAGTGCTTTGCCGGCAAGCTCGCTAATACGATCGTAGTGATTGTTCGCCTCCTCCGACGAACGCGCCGTCTCGAACTGAGAGATATCCGCGCCGGACACGAATGCCTTGTCACCCGCGCCTTTTAGTACGATCACGCGAACCGAGGGTTCACTCTCGAAGCGATGGAGGATTTCGGGCATCGCCTCCCACATATCCAACGATACCGCGTTGCGCCGCTCCGGCTTATTGAACGTCATCCAGCCGATCGGCCCGTCGATCTCGGCGAGCATATGCGGGGATGTCACGGGTACGGTAACGGCGTCGTTCATCATCAACCTCCTTCAGGGCCTGGAATTCTGGCGGCACGCACGGGATCAAGTCGCAGCCAAACGGAATCGTTCACGTCGTGGATCGTGAGAGGCTCGGTCGTGACCCGGATCCGTGCCTCGGACTTGTTGGGACGCACGACGTATTCCCAGTACTCGCCAAGGTAAGCACGCTCAACGATCGTTCCTTCGATCCACCAGGCCTCGCCAAGGACGGCTGGTCGCTTGCGCTCGATTACGATCGTCTGCGGACGGATGGAAAAACTCGTGTGTTTCGGCAGTGTCGCGGCGTCGGGCGCGAGTGAAGCGGGCACGCTGAAACCCTCGAACACAATTTGTCCGCCTTCCACCGTGCCGTCGAGGAAGTTCGTGCGGCCGATGAAGCCGGCGACAAACCGGGTCTTCGGCATATTATATAAGGTCACCGGATCGTCCGTTTGCTCGATCCGCCCGTGATTCATCACGACGATCCGATCAGAGGTCACCATCGCCTCGGCCTGGTCATGGGTCACGTATACAGTGGTAATCTTAAACGCATCATGCAGGCGGCGAATCTCGCTGCGCATTTCCTCTCGCAGATTGGCGTCGAGGTTGGACAGTGGTTCGTCCAGCAACAAGACCTCGGGCTCGATCACGATGGCGCGCGCCAAGGCAACGCGCTGCTGTTGGCCGCCTGACAATTCCGCGGGATAGCGGTCCTTCAGGTGCTTCATGTGCACGACGTCGAGGATACGGTCGACCCGCTCCTGGATCTCCGTCTTGCCCAGTTTGCGGAGTTGCAGACCGAAGGCGACGTTTTGACCGACCGTCATGTTCGGCCAGATCGCATAGCTTTGGAAAATCATCGACATGCCGCGCTTTTCGGGCGCCACCACATGGGCAGTGGACGACAGCGCGACGCCATTCATTTCGATCATGCCGGTCGTGGGTTTGATGAAGCCGGCGATCATCCTGAGCGTCGTCGTCTTGCCGCAGCCGGACGGACCAAGCAACGACACGAACTCGCCCTGTCGAAGCGTCAGGTCGACATCGGCCACGGCCGCCACGGGCCCGAAGCTTTTCCCGAGACCGATCAAAGCCAGTTTGCTCATTGGCGTTCCCGCCGCAGCATGAAATCTCGTCCCAGTGCGGCCGAGGCAATGCCGACGATCACCAGCGTGGCGAGCAACAGCAAAAATCCCAAAGCGGCGAGGTGCTCGAAGTTGCCCTCCTCGCTCATGTCCATGAGCATCACGGACATGGTCCGGGTTTTCGGACCATACAGGAACATGGCGGTCGAAAGTTCGCGCGTCGCGGGAATGAACACCAGCAGCCACGCGCCGACCAGACCTCGTTTCATGAGCGGTGCCATGACCTTGCGGATCGCCAGCAATCTTCCTCCGCCGAGGATTCGTACGGCTTCCTCCATTT
The DNA here is from genome assembly GCA_050012615.1 of Acetobacteraceae bacterium. Classification (GTDB taxonomy): domain Bacteria; phylum Pseudomonadota; class Alphaproteobacteria; order Acetobacterales; family Acetobacteraceae; genus Rhodopila. The sequence continues at coordinate 5,051 of JBEKGV010000213.1, forward strand.
CCGGATTGATCGCGCGGATCGCCGCGTCGGAGCTGGCATAACCGACCGGCAGGAACCTCGTGGCGAACGCCAGGATCAGGATGGTGGCCGTGCCGTAGAGCGCGAACGGCGGTGGCGCGTAAGCGGCATAGAATGCGATCGCCAGCACGATCCCCGGGACAACGAACGGTGCCATGGCGACGAAACTCAAAACGCCCGCGTATGGCAGTAACCGCCGGCTCACGATGTAAGCGATCGACAAGCCCAGAGTGATTGAGATGAACGCGGCCGCGGCAGCGTAGGTGAAGCTGTTGATCACGGACTGGCCGGCCGTCTCATGCTCGAACAGGATATAGTTGAAATTCTTGAGTGTCAGATTGTCCCAGGCGAAGCCGCGTCCCCACGCCTTGGCCAGAGCGGCCTGCATCAGCACGATGTAAGGCAGCAGCACCGAGAGCGACAGTACGAACAGCGAATATCCAAGCATCGCGTATCGCCACGGGCCGATGTCCATTAGCCGTCGCTCCCCGCCTTTTCCGGTCAGGGCAACAAACCCTCGGCGGCTCACCAGTTTCCGCTGCACAAGGAACAGCGCGACGGTGATCAGCAGCAGCGGCACCGCATAGGCGGCTGCCACCTCCGCTCGGATCGGCTGACTGAAGAACTGCAGAAGCTGGGTGGTCACGACGTTGAACCGCGCCGGGATCGCGATCAGCGCCGGTGAGCCGAACAGTGCGATCGCCTCCAGGAACGTGATGATGGCGCCGCCAAGAATAGCAGGCAGCACGAGCGGCAGCGTGATACGCGACGTGGTTCGGAGCACGCCCGCGCCAAGGATATTGGCGGCATCTTCCATTTCCGAGGACACGACCTCAAGCGCCGCCTTGGTGAAGATAAAGATGTAGGGAAACGAATAGATGGCGACGATGAATGTCAGGCCCTGAAACGTGTAGATATCGAACAGACCGTGATCGGCCCCCGTCACGCCTGTCCAGATCCGGTTGAGCCATCCGGAATTGGGGCCCGCGAGCAGGATCCAGGCGATCGCGCCCAGATACGGTGGCGTGATGAAAGTGCCGAGAACCAGTATTCGCACGAGGCCTTTGGCCGGCATGTTGGTGCGCGCGGTCGCCCATGCGATCGGCACCGCGAAGATCAGGCAAAGGCAGGTGACGCTCGCCCCGAGACGGATCGAGTTCCACATCGCGGTCAGGTACCGCGGCCGTGAGTAGGCGGCGACGTAGTTCAAGAGGGTGAAGTCGCCGGTATCGGCGTCCTGCAGGCTGGTTTGCACCAACCGGAACAACGGATTGACCACGAGGAACAGCAGGATCGCCGCCAACACGATCCACAGGATCAATAGCGGGTCGAACGCGCGGGCACGCAAACTGGACTGGCTCGCGGCGCTCACGTGTCCCAACCGGAATAGATTGCTTGCCTGACCATCCTGCTCCCTGGGCCACGTAAAGCAGAGCGGCGACCTATTGACCAGAGGTTGACGGACCGGGGACCGAACCGGAAAACCGTCAACGCGACCAACACAGATGACGAGGCGTGCATGATCGGAGATCAAATCGTCGACCGTCAGTTTGGCATGACGAAGGTGCCGCGCGCGGCGTCCTGGCACGGTTGATGCCGAGGATCACTGAACTCCGGCTGCCGCTCGATCACACCGAAGCGGCGCTCTCAGCCGCGATCCACGCTCGATTGGGCCAGGGCGACGACGCATCACTCACCTGGGCTATTGCGCGACGTGCTTACGACGCTCGACGAAAAGACGATATCCAGCTGGTATACTCGATCGACGTGACGACGCCGGAGTTAGAGGTTCACGGTCCACATATCGGTCCAATTCCCGACGTCGCGTATCGACCGGTCGCATGCGCTCCAGCCCACCTCGCGTCGCGGCCCGTGGTGATCGGTACTGGGCCTTGCGGCCTGTTCGCCGCCCTGATCCTGGCTGAAATGGGATTTCGT
>JBEKGV010000214.1:0-6996 GCA_050012615.1 Acetobacteraceae bacterium
CGGGCGGCGGACAGGTCGTGCTGGATCGCGATCGCGCCTATATCGGGCACATGGATGCGCCGCACGGGACCTCGGTGGTCGACGTGTCGGATCCAAAACATCCGCGCATCACCGCCTCGGTCGACATCCCGCCGGGTCTGCACTCTCACAAAGTGCGGGTCGCCAACGACCTGATGCTGGTGAACCGGGAGCGGACGCGCGGCGATTTGCCGAATGCCGACTTCGTGGGCCTGCGCGTTTTCGACGTCAGCGACCCGGACAGTCCGCGCGACATTCACCACTGGAAGTGCACCGGCACCGGCGTGCATCGGTTCACCTTCGACGGGCGTTACGCTTACATCTCCGCCGAGCAGGAGGGATATGTCGGCACGATCGTGATGATCCTCGACTTCGCGACGCCGGACAAACCGGAAGAGGTCGGACGTTGGTGGATGCCTGGCCAATGGATCGCAGGCGGCGAAACGCCGAGCTGGAAAGGCCGCAACCATCGCTGCCACCACCCGATCCGCCGCGGCGACCGGCTGTATGTCAGTTACTGGTACGGCGGCGGCGTGATCCTCGACATCAGCGACATGAGCAAGCCGCGCACGATCTCCACGATCGACTGGAGCCCGCCGTTCGGATGGCCAACGCACAGTCTCGTGCCCATCGACGTGCCGATCGCGGGTCATAAATGGATGCTGGTGGCCGACGAGCATGTGCAGCCGCTCGATCCTAAGCTATCGCCCGAGTTGCCGGCGATGGTTTGGATGGTGAACATCACGGACGAAACCAATCCAATCCCGGTCAGCACGTTTCAATTGCCGGAACTGGTCGGCGTCGCCTCGCCGCTCATGACGGCGTGTCATCAGCCGGTCGAAACGATCGTCGGAAACGAGGTGCCCGCGGCATGGTTCGCCAGTGGCCTGAGAATTATCGACATCAGCAACCCGCTGGCGTTGAAACAGGCCGCGTGGTGGATGCCGGACGTGCCGCAAGGCGCCCAGAGGGTGTGCAGCAACGACGTGTATGTCGACCATCGCGGACTGATCTATCTGATCGACCGCAATCGCGGCCTGTCGATCCTTGAACGTGTGTAATGCGTGGGATCCATATTAGCGGATCGTTAACCATTTTGGCCGAGACTGCGTGTCTGAACAGGCACGAGAGCCGGGATGGATGGCACGGTCGGGACAATAGGCGGGGTCGCCGGTCTGACGGGGGAACGGCCGCTGCACCGTGCGCGGCAACTCGCACCGGAGTTGCTGGCGATCCTCGCCTGCGTCGCGGTGATCTGGGGCGCTGTATCATTCACCCTGTGGCAGGCCAACGAAGGCGCGGTCGAGGGAGCGAAGCGCCAGACCGCCACGCTGGCCCGCGCCTTCGCCGAAAGCAGCGAGCGGATCAGCACAGTCGTCGACCGTGAACTGCTCGCCCTGCGCGCCAGCTACGCGGAAAAAGGCAGTTCGTTCGACCTGACGCAATGGGTGCGAACTCAGTCCTCGCCGGACCAAATGACGTTGCAGATTGGCATCGTCGGCCCGACAGGATTGGTGAACCAAATGTCCCCGCCGGTGGATGGGCAGAAAATCGATATCGCGGATCGCGAGCACTTCCGTGTTCATCTCGATCCGGAACGGGATTCCCTGTTTATCAGCAAGCCGATGATCGGGCGCGTTTCGCAACGTTGCTCTGTGCAATACTCGCGAAAACTATTCGACCGCGACGGGCAGTTCGCCGGGGTTGGCGTGGACTCCGTGAGTTGCGACGACCTGTCGCGCTTTTATCAGACGGCCGAGATCGGCGAGGGGTTCGTGATGCTGGCCGGCCTCGATGGAGCCATTCGGGGGTACGGACCGCTTCGACCCGATCTCATGGGCATGGATTTAAGCCACGCCCCTGGACTTGAGGCGGTGCTGTCGACGCGAGAGGGCACGCTGGCCGCGGCCATGCCGTGGGATCACGTCATGCGCGTAATCAGCTTCCGGCGTCTGGACCGATATCCGTTGGTCGTCATGGTCGGCTACGACGACGAACGGGTGTTCCGCCAATATTGGCCGATCCGAGACCGGGCGATCGAGATCGGCGGGGCGGCGACAATCATCATCATAAGTTTCGGCGCGGTTTGGATCCAGCAGCGGATGCGCTCCGCCGCATCCCGCCAGGCATTGTTGCTGACCCTCGATAATATGAGCCAGGGCATCGTGATGATCGACGCGGATGGCCGCATCCCGGTCGTCAATCGCCGCGCGACCGAGTTGCTCGGCCTGCCGGTCGGCTTACTCGACCCCGGTCGCGAGATGCACCGCGCGGAGGCGGACCATCTGGGCTTGCTGACTCTGGCCGAAGACAATGAGGCCGGCGTGGTAGAACACGGGACCGTGCACAAATCCGGGCGAATCATCGAATTACTCAGTCAGCATCTGCCTGGTGGAGGACTGGTCCGCACCTTCACCGATGTCACCGAGCGGCGAATCGCCGATGCGCGCATACGCCATATGGCGCATCATGATGCATTGACCGGTCTCGCGAACAGGGCACTGCTGAATGAAAGGGTCGCGGATCTGTTACGCCGTCCGCATATGGGGGGTTTCGGCCTCGTGTGCATCGATCTCGATGGTTTCAAGATGGTCAATGACACCCTGGGCCACGAGGCAGGCGATAGTCTACTGCGAGACATCGGTCAGCGCCTACGGGGCGTCGTCGGCAGCCATGCGCTGCTGGCGCGGACCGGTGGGGATGAATTCGCGATCCTTTGTCCTGACTTGCCGCAGCCCGAGACGACCGAGGCTCTTGCTAATGCCGTCATGACCGTGATGGGCAAGCCAATTGATATCGACGGCACCCAGTTCCGCATGTCGGCAAGTCTCGGCCTCGCTTTTCATCCCGCTGATGGATCGACCGCGGTTGAGATCATCAGACACGCCGACATCGCGATGTACCGAGCCAAAGCGCGCGGCCGCGGCCTCATGGTTCGGTTCGATCCCGAGATGGATCGAAGCCAACAGGAACGTAACCTGATCGAGCGTGACCTGCGGCAGGTCCTGAACGATCATCAGCTTGAGGTTTGGTTCCAGCCCAGGTTCGAAACCCAGGGCCTCGGAATTTCCGGCTGGGAGGCGCTGGCGCGATGGCGCCACCCGGAACGAGGGTTCATTTCGCCGGCACAATTCATTCCCATCGCCGAGCAATGCGGCCTCATCGCCGAACTGGGAATTCAGGTGTTGAAAAGCGCTTGCGCTTTCGCCGCCACTCTGCCGGAAGGGCGCATGGCCGTGAATTTATCTCCCGTGCAATTCGCGTCGGAGGACCTCACACAGGTGATCGGCGACACACTGGCGGAAAACAATCTTCCCCCGGATCGCCTGGAGTTGGAAATCACCGAGGGAGCATTGATAGGGGATGAGACTCAGGCGTTAAATACGCTTAAGGGCCTGCATGCCCTCGGGTTGCAGCTCGCGCTGGATGATTTTGGAACGGGTTATGCAAGTCTGAGCTATCTGCGGCGCTTCCCGTTCGATCGCATAAAGATCGACCAGTCGTTCGTGCGTGCCCAGGAACAAGACAGCTCGACCCGCGCGATCATAGAGACGATCCTGACGATGGCCAGGCGCTTACGACTGGAGGTCACGGCCGAGGGAGTGGAGACCGATCATCAGCTCAATCTGCTGCGTAACCAGGGCTGCCCGGAAGTTCAGGGTTTCCTGCTCGGACGCCCAATGCCCGCCACGCAGGCGCGGGCATTTTACCAGAGCCACGGGGACGCCGAGCGGGCCTTGGGACTGACGGCCGCGTGATCCCTCAGGCCGCCATCACTCCGCCGCGTCGCGCCGCTGGCCAAGGATCTCGGCGGTGTGCTCGCCCAGACGAGGGGCCGGCAACCGAACGGAACCTGGTGTATCCGAAAGCTTGACCGTAACGCCGAGCGTATGGAACGTTCCGGTTACCGGATGCTCCGTCCGCGCCACCATGTCTCGTGCCAGAATATGCGGGTCCGTAAAGACCTCGTCGTAGTGCATGACGGGTCCGGCCGGGATACCCGCCGCCTCCAGCTCCATGAGCCAGTGGGAGGATGGTTTCGCCCGCAACTTATCCGCCAGCAACGCAACCAGCTCGTCGTTGTGCGCGACCCGGTCCGCGACGGTCTTGAATCGCGGATCGGCGGCCAGCTCCGGCAAACCGGCGATCTCGCACAGTTTCGCGTAGAAATGTTGCTGTGACGCACCGAGCGTGATGTAGCCGTCGGCGGTCGCGAAACACTGATAGGGCGAACTGCCTCGATGCGCCTGGCCAATCCGCGCCGGCCGCGTCCCGGTGGCGAAATAATGTGCCGACTCGTATACCGCGAGTGAGGTCGCGGCTTCCAACAAAGAAGTTTCCACGTGTTGGCCCTTCCCGGTGCGATGCCGCGCCTCGATCGCCGCCAGCACGCCGAATGCCAGAAACATCCCCGCCGTGACGTCGGATATCGCGATCGGCAAGCGGAACGGATCGCCATCCGCTGGTCCATTTGTGCTCATCAACCCGGACATCGCCTGGGTGATCAGGTCGAACCCACCGCGGCTGCTATACGGCCCGGTCTGCCCAAACCCGGAAATCGATGCGAGAACGAGTCGCGGATTGCGCTTGTGCAGAACCTCCCATCCCAATCCCAGACGAGCCAGAACGCCGGGCCGATAATTTTCCACCAGCACGTCGGCCCGATCGATCAACTCCAGCAATGCGTTCCGATCCGCCGCCTGCTTCAAATCCATGACGACCGAACGTTTGTTACGGTTCCACGTCATGAACGGCGCGCTTTCACCATTCACGAACGGCGGCATGTTGCGCGCTGAGTCGCCTGACGGCGGCTCGATTTTGATGACCTCGGCGCCATGATCGGCCAGCATCATGGCGCAATACGGGCCCGACAAATGACTGGTCAGATCGAGCACCAACAAGTGCTGCAAAGCGCCGGGCATGACGAGGTCTCCTGTTCTTACGAGACAGGATCATGGCACGCCCTCCCGGCCAGGCGAAGCCGCACCCTGACACGCCCCAATTTGTGATGCGCCAGCACCACGAGGCCACGCGCGCGATATGGATTGATCAGCAGCAATCCGCTCAACTGGCGGCGGTTGGCGGCCCAGAGTTGCTTATACGTGTCGTCGCCGCGGCCGAAATCCAGTTCCGTCACATGCTCATGCTCGATCATGTGACGGATCATCCAGGCGGTCAGCACCGTCCCCGGAGAGTGTGCCTTGAATGCCTCGTCATGGGCCAGTTTCAGCACCGTCGCGCGGCCGTGTTCCACGATCCAGAACTGAGCGGCGGCGGGACTTCCGTCGATCGACCAAATGCCGAGCCGGCAGACACCGATTGAACCGGCAGCACGGATCTGCGCGGGATTGAAGTTCGGATATGGTTCCGGTTCTTTCCAACTCCGCGCGTAGACGGTTTCAAATGCGATAATGCCGGCGGCCAGATTGTCAGTGCCCTGGAACAACTGAAAATCTGCCCTCGCCAAGCGCTCCGCCCGCCGCATCCTTCGCCGTATCGTTTCACGCAACATTCCTGGGCGGCGAGCCAGATAAGTTTGCCAGTCCAGGTTCGCGACGTTCTCGTGCCAGGCGCCGAAATGATGAAAGCGCGCCACGGCCAGGCGTGCCTGCTTCCCGCCTCGAGACATATCCGCCTCGGTCACCTTGTTCAGCGCGTCCAGCCTGGTCGTCGGGAACGACCGGCAGAACTGGGCAAACGCCATGAATGATGCCGTGCGATCCGTGCGGCCGGAGGCGATCAGCGGCTCATAAAGACAAGTGTACGGCGTTGTCAGCGCTCGAAAGCCGCGTCCCGTCGAATCCAGCAACATCGGAAACAAAGCGGCCGCGTCGCCGTTCGATCGGACCAGCAACAGACGAGGTTGAGCGCCAGGAGGGATCGCGTGCGCCAACACGGCCTCCCACCAGGCTCTGCTCGAAAAGAACGTGGTCGCCGCGTCGAACAGCGGTTCGGCATCGGCTGGAAGCGCATCCAGGCTTTGGTAAGGTTCGACCCGCGTGTCTGGTTCAGCGGATCGCATACCAGGCGCATCCGACCCACTCATGCAGCGCGTAGAAGCTCAGTTCCCACGCGAATGCATGCGGAAAGAAGTCGGACACGATCGGATCGAACGGCGGGTCGAGCGAGGTAGGCACCGCTGTCACGGTCAGGCCGGCATGCCGAAAAGCCATCACCGCGCGACGCATATGCCACGCCTGGGTCACGAGATAGACCGAGTGGATGCCTCTTGTCTTCAGGATGCCCGCACTCAGAAGCGCATTCTCCCACGTATCGGCGGATGCGTCCTCGATCCAGGCGACTGGCACCTGGAAATCCTCGCTCAGGCTTTTGGCCATGAGCACGGCGACCGACGGACGATTGTCTTGCACGATCCCGCCCGTCACCAGAATCGGCAACAGGGTCCGGCGCTGCAAAGCGGCGCCGGCTCGCAACCGATCCAGGGTCAAATGCCCTGAGCGGGCGAATGGTGGCTCGCTAATGCGCATCACATCGCCCCCGAGAATCACGATCGCCTGTGGCGCCGCGTCCGATGGAGCCGTCATTGGCAGATCGCGCTCCAACGATACCAACAGCGAGTCCGCGACCACGGGCAGCGAAAGGAGCGTCAGACCCACAAGACCGATGCCTAACAGCGTTCCGCCTGCCCCGGGGCGCCGCCCTCTGATCAGCGATCCGGCCAGCGCCAGATAAAGGAAACAAATGGGCGGGAGTGCGATCGCCTCCAGGATCGATTTCAGCACGGCGGAACAGCCCTAAGGTCGCGCATCGGCGGGGGCCAGGAGCGTCTCAAGGCCCTCACGCAATGCCATCATCGGTCCCAGCTCCAACATGCGGTGCATGTAAAATGGATCGCCAAGCGAGTGCCGGATCTCGCCCGCCCGGGCCGGCATATACCGCACGTCGGGACTTTCGCCGGCCAGATCGCCGATCATCAGGGCGAGCTGCAGGACCGAGGTCGCCCGCGCCGTGCAGACA
>JBEKGV010000215.1:0-6984 GCA_050012615.1 Acetobacteraceae bacterium
CTTCTTCAGGTTTTCCGACAGCTCGATCAGTTGTTCGGTGTTGAGATTGGCGATGTCGCGCGCGAACACCTCCTCCCCATAGATTTCCCGCAGCCGGTCCAGCAGATCCTGCCGCCGCGCGCCGGTGCGGCGATATTCCTCCACCAGTTCGCCGATCTGCTTGCCCAACGTGGCGCAGGCCCACCCGAGATGGGTTTCCAGAATCTGCCCCACGTTCATGCGCGACGGCACGCCCAACGGGTTCAGCACCAGATCGACCGAGGTGCCGTCTTCGAGGAACGGCATGTCCTCGACCGGCACCACGCGCGACACGACACCCTTGTTGCCATGCCGTCCGGCCATCTTGTCGCCGGGCTGCAGCTTGCGCTTCACCGCGATGAAGACCTTGACCATCTTCATCACGCCGGGCGGCAGCTCATCGCCGCGCTGCAGTTTTTCCACCTTGGATTCGAAGCGGTCCTGCAACTTCTTGATGGCGACGTCGTATTCGCGGCGCAACGTTTCCATCTCGGCCATCACCGCGTCATCCTGCACGCCGATGTGGCGCCACGACCCGCGCGGATGTTCCGCCAGCAACGCCTCATCGATCACCGAACCGGCCTTGATGCCCTTGAACCCGCCGGCGGCCTTGCGGCCCGTTAGTTTCTCGCGCAACCGGTTGAGGAAGGAACGCTCCTGGATCGCCTGCTCGTCGTCGCGGTCCTTGGCGAGGCGTTCGATCTCGGCGCGTTCGATCGCCATCGCGCGTTCGTCCTTATCGACGCCGCGGCGGCTGAACACGCGCACATCGACCACCGTTCCGGTCACCCCGGGCGGCAGTTTTAATGATGTATCCCGCACATCCGACGCTTTCTCGCCGAAGATCGCGCGGAGCAGTTTTTCTTCCGGCGTCATCGGGCTTTCGCCCTTTGGCGTGACCTTGCCGACCAGGATGTCGCCAGGGTTCACTTCGGCGCCGATATAAACGATCCCCGCCTCGTCGAGATTCTTCAGCGCTTCCTCGCCAACGTTCGGGATATCCCGCGTGATTTCCTCCTGACCCAGCTTGGTATCGCGCGCCATCACCTCGAATTCTTCGATGTGGATCGAGGTGAACACGTCGTCGCGCGCGATCCGCTCGCTGATCAGGATCGAGTCTTCGAAGTTGTAGCCGTTCCACGGCATGAACGCGCAGAGCACGTTGCGGCCAAGCGCCAGTTCGCCAAGTTCGGTGGACGGCCCGTCAGCGATGATATCGCCCTCGTCCACCACATCGCCCACGCGCACCAGAGGCCGCTGATTGATGCAGGTCGACTGATTGGACCGCATGAACTTGCGCAGCCGGTAAATGTCGACACCTTTGGTGGTGGTGTCGTCGCTGGTGGCACGCACCACGATGCGCGCGCCGTCGATCTGATCGACCACGCCGGGCCGCCGGGCAACGATCGTCGCGCCCGAGTCACGCGCGACCGCGGCCTCCATGCCGGTGCCGACCAGCGGCGCGTCGGCGCGGATCAGCGGCACCGCCTGACGCTGCATGTTCGACCCCATCAACGCGCGGTTGGCGTCGTCGTTTTCCAGAAACGGGATCAGCGCCGCCGCGACGGAAACAAGTTGCTTCGGCGAAACGTCGATCGCCGTCACGTCTTCCGGCTTCACCAGCCGGAAATCGCCCTGCCGGCGTACCGACACCAGTTCCTGGGTGAACCTGCCATCGCCATCCATTGGCGCGTCCGCCTGCGCCACGACAAGACGCTCTTCCTCCATCGCCGACAGGTAGCGCGGCTCCTTCTGCACGACGCCGCCCTTCACCAACATATACGGAGTCTCGATGAACCCGTATTTGTTGACTTTCGCATAGGTCGCCAGCGAGTTGATCAGACCGATGTTCGGCCCCTCCGGCGTCTCGATCGGGCAGATGCGGCCGTAGTGCGTCGGATGCACGTCGCGCACCTCGAAACCCGCGCGTTCGCGGGTCAGACCGCCCGGCCCAAGCGCGGACAGACGGCGCTTATGGGTCACCTCGGACAGCGGGTTGGTCTGGTCCATGAACTGCGACAACTGCGACGAGCCGAAGAATTCCCGCACCGCCGCCGCCGCCGGCTTGGCATTGATCAGATCGTGCGGCATCACGCTGTCGATATCGACCGAGCCCATGCGCTCGCGGATCGCCCGCTCCATGCGCAGCAATCCGATGCGGTACTGATTTTCCATCAGTTCGCCCACGGACCGCACGCGCCGGTTGCCGAGATTGTCGATGTCGTCGATCTGGCCGCGGCCGTCCTTCAGGTCGCACAAGGTCTTCACCGTCGAGACGAGGTCTTCCTTGCGCAGCACACGGATCGAGTCCGGCACGTCGGTGAAGCCGAGCCGCATGTTCATCTTCACGCGACCCACCGCCGACAGATCGTAACGGTCGGAGTCGAAGAACAAGCCGCGGAACAGTGCCTCGGCGGTTTCCGGCGTCGGCGGCTCGCCCGGCCGCATGATCCGGTAGATATCGATCAGCGCCTCATCCCGATTGGTGTTCTTGTCCACCGCGAGCGTATTGCGGATCCACGGACCATTCGACTGATCGACCGCGAGCGTCGGCAGCCGCACGATACCGGCATCCTCCAGCGCCGCGAGGCGCGCTTCCGCCAGTTCCTCCCCGGCCTCGGCATAAATCTCGCCGGTTTCAATGTTGACCAGATCTTCAGCCACGAACCGGCCGAGCAAATCGGCGCGGCCGACCAGCACTTCCTTGGTGGTCTCGGCGATGCGGCGCAGCTGACGAATGGTCAGTTTCGATTCCGTATCGGCGACGATCTCTCCCGTCGCGGCGTCGATCAGCGGCTCCAGCAACTTGATGCCGCGGAATGCATCCGGATCGAATGGACGCGCCCACCCCTTGGCGGTGCGATCGAACACGACCTGAGTGTAGAACCGGGAAAGGATCTCTTCCTGATCCATGCCGTGCACTTCGCCCGGCTCGACGACTTCGCCCTTGGCTTCCCTTGTCGCGCGCAATTGCTCCGTCGCCGCGCCTTCCAGCGCGTACAGCAACGTCGTGACCGGCAGCTTCCGCTTCCGGTCGATGCGGACATAGACCAGATCCTTGCTGTCGAACTCGAAATCGAGCCACGAGCCGCGGTACGGGATCACGCGCGCGGCGAACAGATATTTGCCGGATGAATGCGTCTTGCCTTTGTCGTGATCGAAGAACACGCCGGGCGAACGATGCATCTGCGAGACGATCACGCGCTCGGTGCCATTGATGATGAACGTGCCGTTATCGGTCATCAGCGGCATGTCGCCCATGTAAACGGGCTGCTCCTTGATGTCGCGGATCGAGCGGGCGCCGGTATCTTCCTCGACGTCCCAGACGATCAGACGCAGCGTGACCTTCAACGGCGCGGCATAGGTCATGCCACGCTGGATGCACTCCTCGACGTCGTATTTCGGCTCTTCCAGTTCGTAGTCGACGAACTCCAGGCGGCCGCGGCCGGCGAAATCGTCGATCGGGAACACCGACTTGAACACTTCCTGCAATCCGGTGTGCGTGCGGCTGTCCGGCTTGATGTCGCTTTGCAGAAACGCCTCATAGCTGGAGCGCTGCACATCGATCAGGTTTGGCATGGGCGTCACTTCCGGAATCCGCCCAAAACTTTTGCGGATGCGTTTGCGCCCGGTAAACGAACCGTTGATCGCGTTCATGGATTGTCCTGCCTGAAGTTGCATTCAGTCTGTCCCGAGGGGGACTTACTCAAGATCGGCGCACCCAAATGGGGTGCCGTACTCGACGCGTAAAGGGCACCGGGGCGGGAATCCCTCTGATTCCCACCCGTCACCGGACCAAACCAGCCCAGGAGCCGCCCCCTGGGCCGGATATTGTGTATCGAGACTCGCGTTACTTAACCTCCACGGAGGCGCCCGCGTCCTCGAGCATCTTCTTGATTTTCGCCACCTCGTCCTTGCCGATCGACTCTTTGACGGCCTTCGGCGCGCCCTCGACCAGATCCTTGGCTTCCTTGAGGCCAAGTCCGGTGATGGTGCGGACTTCCTTGATGACGTTGATCTTTTTGTCGCCGGCCGCCGTCAGGATGACGGTGAACTCGGTCTGTTCCTCGACCGGAGCGGCGGCCGCGGCGGCGACCGGGGCAGCAGCGGCCGCAGCCGGCGCGGCGGCGGACACACCCCATTTTTCTTCGAGCAGCTTCGACAGCTCAGCGGCTTCCAGCACCGTCAGGCCGGACAACTCCTCGGCCAGTTTCTGTAGATCAGCCATTTTCGTTCGTCCTTACACTTTATATAGAGTTATGGTTGGTTCTTCGCAAGCGGCCTCAAGCGGCAAGCGCCTCATCCCTCCTGGCGAAGGCCCCGAAGACCCTGGCGAGTTGTCCGCCTGGCGCCTGGAGAATCGCCGCGATCCGGGTCGCCGGGGTCGAAATCATCCCCAGCAGACCGGCCCGCAAAGTATCCAGGCTCGGCAGATCGGCGAGCGCCTTGATCCCGTCCGCGTTCAGCGTCCGGACTCCCAGTGCTCCACCGACCACTTCGAACTTCTCGTTGGTCTTGGCGAACTCGACGGCCGTCTTCGCCACCGACACCGGATCGGTCGACCACGCGAGCGCGGTCGGGCCTTTCAGGAGTGGCAGGATGCCGCCGAATTGGGTCCCCTCCAGAGCGAGATGGGCCAGCCGGTTCTTCGCGACTTTGTACGTCGATCCTGAAGCCCGCATCTTGCGCCGCAAATCCGAGGCCTCGGCGACCGTCAGTCCCCCATTACGGGCGACCACGACCATCGTGGTGGCTTGCAGCGCCTGATTGAGCTCAGCGACGAATTCGCGTTTTTCCGTACGGTCCACGCTTCGTCTCCGTTCTGGTTCCGCCGGACCACCGTCCGGCTTCCCCTGGTTGCCCATGGGCCGAAGCGGTGACCCGCCCGGTCCGGTTCGCCTGTCCCGCTCCATCCCCAGAGGGAAAGGCGCGTCAAGCCGGAACCACCAAACTCACGCTCCCCCGGACAAGCCGGGGGATAGGTCCTTTGGCACCCCGTCTCCCACCCGCGGACCCGAAGGTCCCTTAGTATTCCTGACGGAATAACGTGTGGTCTCGGACAGGTTCGGACGCCCGAAGGCGCCCTGCCCGCCGCCATCCGGGAGATCCCGGACGGCCGCGTATCTCGTTCAGACGCCCAGTGAGCCGACTTCGACCCGGATGCCGGGTCCCATCGTGGTGCTCACCGCGGCTGTCTTCATATAAGTACCCTTCGCACCGGTCGGACGAGCCTTCTGCACCGCATCGGCCAGCGCCTTGGCGTTTTCCAGCAGCTTCGCCTCATCGAAGCTGACCTTGCCGATGCCGGCATGGATGATCCCCGCCTTCTCGGCGCGGAACTCGACCTGGCCGCCCTTGGCCGCCGTGACCGCGCCCTTCACGTCCATGGTGACCGTGCCGAGACGAGGGTTCGGCATCAGGCCGCGCGGACCAAGGATTTTACCGAGCCGCCCGACGACGCCCATCATGTCCGGCGTGGCGACGCAGCGGTCGAACTCGATCGTGCCGGCCTGGATCTTTTCGGCCAGGTCCTCAGCGCCCACGACATCCGCGCCGGCTGCTTTCGCCTCTTCAGCTTTTGGACCGCGAGCGAACACGCCGACACGCACCGTCTTCCCGGTCCCGTTCGGCAGATTTGTCAGGCCGCGCACCATCTGGTCGGCGTGCCGAGGGTCGATGCCCAAATTCAGCGACAACTCCACCGTCTCGTCGAATTTGGCCTTGGAGTTGGCCTTCACCAGACGGATCGCCTCATCCAACGGATAGGATTTGCTCGTATCGATCGCCGCGTAAGCGGATTTCAGACGCTTGCCCTGCATTGCTCAGCCCTCCACCACTGTCAGGCCCATGGACTTCGCGGAGCCGGCCAGCATCCGCACGGCTCCCTCGACATCGTTGGCGTTCATGTCTTTCATTTTTTGCTCGGCGATCTCTCGCAACTGGGTCGTCGTGATGCGGCCCACGGAAGCTCCTTTGCCGACGGTCGGACTGCCCTTGTCGATCTTGGCCGCCTTCTTCAGGAAATATGTGTTCGGCGGCGTCTTCGTGATGAAGGTAAAGCTGCGGTCGGCGAACGCGGTGATGACCACGGGGATCGGCATCCCCGGCTCCATATTCTGCGTGACCGCGTTGAATTCCTTGACGAAATTCATGATGTTCAGGCCGCGCTGACCCAGCGCCGGACCGACGGGGGGCGACGGATTCGCCTTGCCGGCGGGAATTTGCAGCTTGATGTAACCGACGATTTTCTTCGCCATGATCCCCTGGTCCTGTGTCCTGTCCGAACCCAAGGACCGCGGTACGAACGGCGACAAGCCGTCATAAACCGACGGCTTGTGGTCTCCCGCGTTCCGAGTGAGTGGCGGTATGTAGTGAGCGGGCCCCGATCTGTCCAGGGGCAATTATCAATCCAACCGCCAGAGACCAGGACCTTGGCGTGTCAGGCCAGGTTGGTTCAACCGCCAGCGATCGGTTCGACCAATAGCACCGGTACACCCCGGCTGATGGCCAGAACGGCCCCCACATCAGCCAGTGTCGCGTCGCCTCCGCGCGTCATCACGATCAGCCGTTCCCGCGCATCACCCAAAGCGGAGTTGATGTCCTGTGCCCCGGTGCCCCTGAGCGGGCGGATCATCGGGTCGCCATCCAACTCGCTCCCCGCCGCCGCCAGCACCATCAAACTCTCCCTCGACTGGGCCGCGAGCAGGCGCGCGACCGCCAGGCTGTGATCCCGGGCAAGAGTTACCACCGCTACCACCGGCCCATGTCGCCGCCCGGCAACAGGCGGCAGGAACAACACGGACGCCGCCGAACGATGCGCCGTCTCACGCCACCGCCGCGATCCGTGCGAGGCCTCGCGGCGCGGCGACGCGACAACCAGAATGTCCGTCGCAACGCACGCCTCGGTCACCTGCAGCGCGAGGTCACCGCGGCGGACCTCAAATTTCTGCCGAACCCCGGTCTCGC
>JBEKGV010000216.1:0-6972 GCA_050012615.1 Acetobacteraceae bacterium
AAGATACGTCGCGATCTTCAGCGGCATGACGGTAAAGCTGGTGATGCCCTCCAGCGCGAGGTTCCACAGCTTCCAGTAATTCCATTTTGTGTCGCCGATACAGCGTGGCGCCCGATCGTACAGCACCGTGGTGGTCGGGAAGCCAACCCAGGCGAACAGACCCTTCATGAAGCGGTGGTGCTCACGCAACTTGCAGACCGCGTCGACGACCCGGCGGCTCATGAGGCGGAAATCTCCGATATCCTCCGGCAGCCTGATCCGGCCGGTGTGGCGCATCATCCGGTAGAACACGTGTGCGGTCAGCCGTTTGAACGGCGTTTCGCCGTTTCGCATACGTCGCCGCGCGCACACCATGTCGAAACCGAGCCGCCACGCGGCGACAAGTTCAGGGATCACCTCGGGGGGATCCTGGAGGTCGGCATCGATGACGATCACCGCCTCCCCCTGCGCGTGGTCGAGGCCAGCCGTCGTCGCGATCTCCTTGCCGAAATTGCGTGACAGACTGACCAGTCCGATGCGCCGGTCGTCATGGCGCAGGAATTCGATCATCTCCCGCGTCGTGTCGTTGCTGCCGTCGTCGACATAGATCGCCTCCCACGAGCCCAACGCTTCCATCGCGGCGACGAGGCGTTGATGGAAGCGCGCGATCGCCTCGGCCTCATTGAACGCGGGCACCACGACGGAGAAGATCGGGCGGCCTTCCCGGTGAAAATGCGGCGTCAGGACGTCGAGCATGGCAAGGTCCATTAACGTTTGATCGTTAGCCTCGGAAACCTGACACCGAGGTATGAATTGTTGGTTAACGGATCGCGCGAAAGCCGCCGGTATTTGTGGATTTTGGTGCCGTGCGCCGTCTTGCTGTGCCTCGCCGCCTGGCTGCGCGGCGCGGAATACGATGAGCAATATACGCTGTTCCTGACCTCGGGTGTGGTCCGGCCGGATTGGCCGGCGACCGTGTTTCCGGCCGGCCTCGCGCGGGAGCTGCAATCGGGGACAGCGAGCTTCTCCGAGATCGCGGATGATCTGCGGGTCACCGATGTACATCCGCCGTTGTATTTTTGGTTGGTGTCGATCTGGCGGCGTGTACTGGGCTCCGACCTGTTCACGGCGCGGCTGCTGTCGGTCGTGCTTGGCCTCGGCTCGCTCACCCTGGTCGGAGCGATCGCGAGACAGGCCCAGGTGAAGCCGGTGTGGGCGATGGTTTTGACGGTGGGATTCTATGGTTTCACTTATACGAGCGTGGTGGCGCGTGGCTTCGCGCTTGCGCAACTACTGCTTTTGGGCGGAGTCGTGGGACTGCTGACCGGGCGGCGCTGCTGGCATTTTGTGTTGGCGGGGGCGCTGTTCGGAGCCGCTACCATGAGCAACTACCTCGCGGCCTTCGCCGCGGGGGCATGCCTGGTGGCGGTGGGCTGGAATTCACGTCCGTTTCGGCTGTTCAACGTGATGCGCGGCGGCCGTACGCCCATACATCATGTCATCGCGGCCGTTCTGGGGTTTCTCGTATTCGTTCCCGCCGACCTCTGGTGGTTCCTGGCGCAGCGCGGCAGCCGGCGAGATCAGTTTCCGCCGTTCTCATTGGGCCGAAGTCTTGCCCGTCTCGCTGCCCGGTTCGCCGGCGACCTCCTGGGAGGACTGCCGCTTTACGTCCCCGGCGCGGCGTCGGCCGTCGTGGCCGCCGCGCTGGGTTTGTTACTGCTGTGGCTGATCGCCCGTATTGTCTGGCGCTGGCGCCATATCGGTAACCCTCGAGCCCGGAGCATGTTCGCCCTTGGCGCGCTTGGTCCCGCGGCTGGCCTGCTGGCGCTTGGCGCGATCTTCAACAACACCCCGATCGAGTTGCGGTATCTGACGTTTTCGACTCCGTTCGTCGGCCTCCTGCTCGCGGGCGTACTGGGCTGGCGCGACGGCGGCGTCCTGCTCGCCGTGCAGGCGGCCTCGATCGCGGGACTGATGCTGGCGCCTCAGACGATGCAGCCCGCCCGTGCCACGGCGCAAGCGGCTGCGGCATGGGTGGAGGACGGCGTCGTGCTGCTGCCGCGGGGTAACGACGGGGTTGGCGTGGTGGGCGCTTTCGCGATCGAAGCGCCCCCTGCCCTGCCGTTGCTGCTGATCCGACCGGACGATACACCGGCGCGGATCCTTGCCCGGGTCGCGCCGTGGCATCGGGTCGTGCTCGCACTGCTGGATCAGGACGCGTCCAGTCACGCGGCGAGCGAGGCGATGCGTCTCGCTTTGACGACACAAGACTGGCGGGAGGTCGCGCGAGGGTCCAACGTCGCGGTATACGAGCGCACAGGCGGCTGGGAGTAGCAGGATGTTCTTCGAGGACTTCACACTGGCCCATGTTCCGGTGACTGGGGGCACGATCCGATTGCGCCATGGCGGCTCCGGTCCGCCTTTGCTGATGCTGCACGGCAATCCGCAAACCCACGCGATGTGGCACCTCGTGGCCCCAGAACTGGCGAAGCGTTTCACCGTCATTTGTCCCGATCTGCGCGGCTATGGGTTTTCGCTGAAACCGCCGGCGACCGAGGATCACGCGCCCTACGCCAAGCGGGAGATGGCGAAGGACATGGCCGCCGTGATGGACCATTTTGGGTTCGAAAGGTTCCGGTTGGCCGGGCATGACCGCGGTGCCCGGCTGTCGCATCGCATCGCGTTGGATTATCCGGACCGGGTGACGAAGCTGGCGATCCTCGACGTCGTGCCGACCCTGGAACATTTTGAGCGGGCGGACATGAATTTCGGCCTCGGCTACTATCACTGGTTCTGGTTCGCGCAGAAGCATCCGTTTCCGGAATGGCTGATCAACAAGGCGCCGGAGGATTGGTGGCGGCAACACACCACGCGCGATCCGTCGCTGCCCGAACTTTTCCAGCCCGATGCACTCGCCGACTATCTCGCCGCGGTGCGTCAGCCGGCGATGGTGCGTGGGATGTGCGAAGATTACCGTGCGGCCGCGAGCATCGACCTCGTGCATGATCGCGAAAGCCGGGCGCGCGGCGACAAGGTGCGCTGTCCGATGCTGGTGCTGTGGGGCGCCAAGGGCAGCATCGCCAAATGGTACGATGCGCCTGCCATTTGGCGTGAGTATTGCACCGGCGAGATCACCGGCGGGCCGATCGCGTCGGGTCATTACATCGCCGAGGAAGCGCCCGCTGAACTGCTGACCGCGTTCAACGGATTTTTCTGATGCAGGCGGAAGGTAACAGCATGAATACCGTCAGCGATGCGATCCAGGCCTTCGCGCTCGCCACGGACGAGCCGCCAAATGAAGCCCTGAAGTGGGCTCTGACGCATTGGGAAGGGGCCGCGCCGAAATTTCTGTCGATGTTGGAGGCTTATACCGATGGGTCGGACGAATCCGACACGACCGTCGATGCGCTGTTCTTCATCATCCACTTGTTCGGCGACAAGGGCGACCGACGGGCTTACCGGACGTTGTGCCGATTGATGCTCGATGAGGAACGCCTGACCTCCGTGCTTGGCGATACCGCGTGCGTCGAGACCCTGAAGGGAATTCTGATCAAGTGCTTCGATGGCGATGCCGCGCCGTTGCGGCAGGTGATCGAATCGACCGGCGCGGAGCCGATCACGCGCGGCGAGGCGCTGTTCGCGCTGGCCTGGCTGGCGCGTGACGGCAAGTATCCCGAACAGGCGTTTCGGGATTATCTGCTTCATTTGTCGCGAGAGATGAAACCTCGTGAGCCCGAATACATCTGGTACAATCTGGTCGTGGTCGGCGCCATCCTCGGCTACCAGGACTTCGCCGCCGAGTCGGTGAAACTGATGGAGGAAGGACTGGTCCCGGAGGACTGGCTCACTCCGGAGGAGTTTCCCGACCTTATCGCCAGCGGGGATCCGGTTGGCAAGAACGGGCTGCTCGCCGAAGACGTCGAGCCTTTCGACGATGCGGTCGGCTCGCTGGCCGACTGGCCCTGGGAAGAAGATTATGACGACGACGAGGGCGCCGCGCCCGAACCTTACGTCAACCCGTTGCGCTATGTGGGACGCAATGATCCCTGCCCGTGCGGCAGTGGCAAGAAGTTCAAGAACTGCCATCTGGTGGTGGAATGATGTCGCCAATCATGCACAATGCCGCGAGAAATCGCCGGGTCAGGCCCCTCGGGTGTCCGGTTAAGGGGCGCGTCCCTCAATTCACGCGTCATGGCCGGGCCCGACCCGGCCATCAATCGCCGCATGTGCCTCGCCAGATGGCCGGGCCCGACCCGGCCATGACGCGGAAAGTGAAATGCTCCGACTTTAATTTAGCGCTTGCGGGGTCAGACCCGGTGATGACGTCTTGCGTGAGCGTGCCGCCAGGTCAATCAAGTTGGCGATTAATATGAAGCAGCCCAACATCGTGTTCATCATGGCCGACGACCTCGGCTATGCTGACGTGTCCTGCAACGGGCGGCGAGATTATTCCACGCCCAACATCGATCGCATCGCCGAACGAGGGGTGCGGTTTGCCCAGGCCTATGCGAACTCGGCGGTCTGCTCCGCGACGCGGCTCGCGCTGATCACCGGGCGATATCAATATCGGCTGCCGCTTGGGCTCGAGGAGCCGCTGGCGGGCAAGACCGATGTTGGATTGCCGCCGGAGCATCCGACGTTGCCGTCACTGTTGCGCCAGGCTGGCTATGGCACCACGCTGATCGGCAAATGGCACCTCGGCGTGCTGCCAAAATTCGGTCCGTTGCAAAGTGGATACGATCATTTTTGGGGCATTCGAACGGGTGCGATCGACTATTACTCGCACCAGAACCCGAGGGGCGAGGATGATTTATGGGACGGCGACGTCGCGGTCCGCCAAACCGGTTATCTCACCGATCTCCTGGGCGATCGAGCGGTCGCGACGATAGAAGGATATGCGAAGCGCGACATGCCGTTCCTGCTTTCCCTGCATTTCAACGCTCCGCACTGGCCGTGGGAGGCGCCGGGCGACCTGGACGAGTCCGAGCGGCTGCTGGGAAGCAGGCTGCGGCATTTCGACGGCGGTACGCAACGGACCTATGCGCGGATGGTCCAGGCCATGGATCATCAGATTGGACGGGTTCTGCAGGCACTCGATGTGAATGGCCTGGCGGACAATACGATCGTCGTTTTCACCAGCGATAATGGCGGCGAACGTTTCTCGGACACATGGCCGTTCACCGGGATCAAGACGGAGCTGTTGGAAGGCGGTTTGCGGGTGCCGTCTCTCGTGTGTTGGCCGGCTCGCATCAAGGCGGGCGGCGTCAGTCACCAGGTGACAATCACCATGGACTGGTTCGCGACACTTCTGGAAGCCGCGGGAGTGGCGCAGGATGGGGAACATCCGGCGGATGGGATCAGCCTGCTGCCGATGCTGAGCGGTCAGAGCGATCCAGTGGGACGAACGCTGTTTTGGCGCTACCGGTCCAATGCGCAGCGGGCCATGCGGGACGGCGATTTCAAATATCTCAAGATCCAGGACAATACGTTCCTGTTCAACGTGGTGGAGGATCCGCGCGAACGGGCCAATCTGAAGGATCGGCGGAGCGATCTCTTCGACCGGATGGTGGCTGACTGGCACGCATGGAATGCCACCATGCTGCCGGAGATCGACGATAGTTTCGGCGAGGTCTACACCGCCGCGGATCTCGCCGACCATATTGGCGCGCAGCCCAAGGATTGATTCGGGGCTCGGGTCAGTATCCTTGCAGCGCGGCGTAGCGATCTCGGCAGAACGCGGTATCCCCGAACGTGGCACGGGCGACGCGGGCTCGTTTCATGAAAAATCCGATCTCGTGCTCATCGGTCATGCCGATGCCGCCGTGCATTTGCACGCCCTCGTTGCCGCACAGATCCAGCGTGTCGTTTGCCTTGCCTTTCGCCAGCACGGCGAGCGCCGCGGCATCGTTGGTGTTCTCATCGAGCGCGGAGCAGGCGGCGACAACGGCCGATCTTGTGACCTCCACTTCGCAGAACATCTGCGCGGCCCGGTGCTTCAGCGCCTGAAACGAGCCGATTGGGACACCGAACTGTTTGCGGTCCTTGAGATATTGGACCGTGCGTTCAAACGCCTCGGCGGCGGAACCCAGCATTTCGGCGGCCAGACAGACGCGGGCGCGATCCAGCATTCGATCGAGCACGTCGCTCCCGCCATCGACCCGGCCAAGCACGGCGTCCGCGCCAGGCGAAACGTTGTCCAACCGAATTTGTGCCGCGTTGCGACTGTCGATCATGATCGTGCGCTGACGGGTGACACCTGGCGCGTTGCCGGGCACCAGGAACAGCGTGATGCCGTTCTGGTCGTCGCGCGCTCCGGACGTCCGCGCCGCGACAATCAGAACGTCCGCGACATGACCGTCGAGGACGAAGACCTTTTGTCCGTCGAGCGTGTAGCCCGCCCCCTGCTTTTTGGCGGTCGTGGCGATGCGATGAGGCTGGTGCCGCGAGCCTTCCTCCAGAGCGAGCGCGAACAGCCGCTCCCCGGCGACCAGCGGCGGCAAATGTTCGGCCTTCTGATCCTCGGTTCCAGCCATCGCCAGCAGCGAGGCACCGACCAATGCTGTCGACACCAGCGGCGATGCCGCCAGCGTCCTTCCCGCCGCCTCCATCACCTGGGCCAGACCGAGTAAGCCGAACTCAGTGCCGCCGTGGTCCTCGGGTACCAGGAAACCGGTCCAGCCGAGCTCCGCCATTTCCCGCCACAGACCGCGGGAGAAGCCGTCCGGGTCGTTGCTGTCGCGCAATTTGCGGAGCGCGGTGATGGGCACGCGTTCCTTGAAAAACTCGTGTGCCGTATCGCGCACCATCTGGGTTTCGGAGGAAAGGACCAGAGCCATGATTGAAAATCCCCTATTCAAGCCCTTTTTGACGTCGCCTGTGCCGGCGGGTCGCATCGTGCCGCGTCGTTATGCTCTGAGCCATGTCAACGCGATGTCGCATCTGCGGGAATCTGCGGGAAACCGCGGCTCCGCTTTCCTTGGCGGGCGGTGCCAC
>JBEKGV010000216.1:6977-9824 GCA_050012615.1 Acetobacteraceae bacterium
GTGGAATATTGAGCGAAAGCGAAGAAGGGAGCCGCGGATTCCCACAGATTCCCACAGATGATCATTGAACCGGCAACGGGTCATGACGATCCACCAGGCGATCCCGGCCAAACGCGTCATGACCCGTATACGATTCACACCTTGCTCCACCGCCCTGTGTCAGTCCGGCAGCGCCAGGACGCGTTTCGCGATGATGTTGAGTTGAATTTCCGATGTCCCGCCCTCGATCGAATTGGCTTTCGAGCGCAGCCATTCGCGGGTCAGGCGGATCTCGTCGTCGGTGAACGGTTCGCCTTCCCAGCCAAGCGCGTTGAAACCCTCGGCGGCGATCAACATTTCGTAGCGTGTCTTGTTCAGTTCGGTCGCGTAGTATTTGAACATCGCCGACATTGGGCCGGGAGGCGCGCCGGCCTCGGCTTCCTCGGCGGCGCGACGGCGGGTCAACTGGAAAGCGTGCGCGTTCATCGCGTAAGTGGCGATGCGATGACGCAGTTCGGGATCGGCAATGCGCCCGTTTTCCTCCCCGGCGTATTGTTTCGCCAGCGCCTCGGGCGTGACTTCGAATTTCGCCGCGTTGCGCGCGCCAATGCCGCCGATCCCTTTGCGTTCGTGTTCCAGCAGGCGCTTGGCGATGGTCCAGCCTTTGTTCAATTGTCCCACCAGATGACTGGCGGGCACGCGGACGTTCTCAAAGAACGTTTCGCAGAACGCCGACTTTCCACTGATCAGCCGGATCGGCCGCGGGCGGACACCAGGATCGTCCATGTCGATCAGCAGGAAGCTGATCCCATCGTGTTTTTTCACCGTCGGATCGGTACGTACCAGGCAGAAAATCCAGTCCGACACGTGCGCGTTCGAGGTCCAGATCTTGTGGCCGTTGACCAGGAAATGCTCGCCCTGCAACACCGCCCGCGTCGACAGGCTGGCGAGATCCGACCCCGATCCCGGCTCCGAATATCCCTGACACCAGCGGATTACACCGCGGACGATTTGGGGGATGTGCTCCTGTCGTTGCTCCTCCGTCCCGTATTCCAGCAGCACCGGGCCGAGCATCGACAATCCCATGCCGCGCAACGGCACGCGGCAGCCGAGGTCCTGCATTTCCTCTTCCAGCACCAGCGCTTCCTCATCTGATAGCCCACCACCGCCGTATTGCTTCGGCCAAGTGGGAGCGGTCCAACCCTTCTCCGCCATGCGGTCGAGCCAGATTTTCTGTTCCGGCCTGACGTAAACTGCCCGCTTGCCACCGGCGACCTGCTCCTCCTCCGGCATGCGGGTGCGCATGGCGAGCGGGCAGTTGGCTTCCAGCCAGGCACGGGTTCCCTGGCGGAAGGCGGTCAGGTCGGACATGCGGTTTCCTCCATGCGCGTTCCGGCAATCTCCCCCAACCGTCTTTCGGGTCAACCCCTGGACTCTGGCAGCGGGATGGCATTGTCAGGCGACGAAGACGTCTATCCGGTTAAGGTCGAACCGGGGGTTCATTTCACGAGGTCTCTCAAATCAGACGTGCGAGGGGTTAACGGCCGATGAATCTTTCGAGAGTAAGGCGGTTCAGGCCCTTGCCGCCCATCACGTTCGGCCGTCGAACCTTGTGCACGTGGGGTGGTTCGGCCATAAGCCGCGCGTTGTTCCACTCTGAGGTCTCGATGACACGTCAAACGGCAACCGCCGTCCGGGCCGCGGCCCAATACGCCACAATCGGCCTGCTCGCCGCGATCCTGACGATCCCGTCCGTCCGAGCGGAGGACCCGCCCGATCCGGTCGTGGCGAAGGTCGGCACCGATGTGATCCACCTGAGTGCCGTGACCGCCGCCGTCCAGGCCTTGCCGCCCCAGGCGCGCCAGATGCCGCCCGACCAGTTGATGCCCAAGATGCTGGATCAATTGGTGGATACGCGTGTCCTGGCGATGGAGGCGCGCAAGGAGGGCCTCGACAAAGATCCGACGGTCCAACGCACTCTGCGTGAGGTGCAGGAGCGCGTTCTGGTTTCCGCGATGCTGGAGCGGGACGTTGGACCTCGGGTGACGGACGCAGCGGTGAAGGCGCGCTTCGACAAGGAGATCGGCAGCCAACCGACGGTTCAGGAGGTCCATGCCCGGCATATCCTGGTGGACGATGAAGCGACCGCCAAGAAGATCATCG
Organism: Acetobacteraceae bacterium; assembly: GCA_050012615.1. Lineage (GTDB taxonomy): Bacteria > Pseudomonadota > Alphaproteobacteria > Acetobacterales > Acetobacteraceae > Rhodopila. The sequence goes on from JBEKGV010000216.1 coordinate 9,120, forward strand.
CGGAATTGAAGAAGGGCGGCGATTTCGCGGCGCTGTCGAAACAATACAGCAAGGATGCGGCGGCGGTCGAACAGGGCGGCGACCTCGGGTATTTCAAGACGACCGACATGGTACCGGAATTCTCCAATGCCGCTTTCGCGCTGAAGGACAACGAGATCAGCCCTGTTCCGGTCCACACCCAGTTCGGCTGGCACGTGATCCAGACGTTGAACCATCGCGCCGCGCAACCCCAGACTTTCGACCAGGCGAAGGATCAGCTGCGCCAGCAGATGATCGGTGAAGAAGTCAAGAACGAGCTCACCAAAGCGCGCGCCGATGTGACGGTGGAGCGGTTCAATCTGGACGGCTCACCGATCCGGGCCACCGATCAGGCGGTGCCGCCGCCGGCGAAGTAGCCACGCCGGAGAAGCAACGAACAAGAGGGAGGAAACCATGACCGGTGCCGTCTCGCACGCCGACGCGCCGTCGCCGGACCGCGACGGCGGGTGGAAACCGAAGTCGACGACTGGGGTTTCTCCGCTCGCGGTCGCATTGCCGGAACTGCCGCCGCTTGCCGGTGTGCGACTTAACGCGACGGCGGCGGGAATTCGATACCAGGGACGAACGGATCTGGTGATGATGGAGGTTCCCCCCGGCAGCACGGTTGCCGGCGTGTTTACGTCGAATAAATGCCCAGGAGCGCCGGTTGATTGGTGCAGGGAGGCG
>JBEKGV010000216.1:9835-11278 GCA_050012615.1 Acetobacteraceae bacterium
AAGGCGCGGCTGGTGGTGGTGAATGCCGGCAATGCCAATGTCTTTACCGGCCGGGCGGGGCGGGATGCCTGCGCCGCGACCGGCTCCGCCGCGGCGAGCCTTGTGGGATGCGCGCCGCATGAGGTGTTCGTCGCCTCCACCGGCGTGATCGGCGAAGTGTTGCCGCACGAGAAACTCATCGCCGCTTTACCGGGGTTGCACGGCGGGTTGAAGCCGGATGCATGGGAGGCCGCGGCGCGCGGCATCATGACCACCGATACATTTCCGAAAGCATCGACACGGGTAGCAAAAATCGGCGGTGCGCCGGTACGGATCACGGGATTCGCCAAAGGCAGCGGGATGATCGCGCCCGATATGGCGACGATGCTGTGCTTTGTGTTCACCGACGCGGCGATCCCTGGCGCGGCGCTGCAGTCGATGTTGAAGAAGGGCGTCGATCGCAGTTTCAACTGCACGACGGTGGATTCGGATACGTCGACGTCGGATACGGTGCTGCTGATCGCCACCGGCCAGGCCTCGCATGGGCCGGTCAGTGGGCGGGAGCTCGGGGATTTTTCGGCTAAGTTGTCTGACGTTCTGATGGATCTGGCGTTGCAGGTGATCCGCGATGGCGAGGGCGCCCAAAAGCTGGTGAAGATCGATGTGACGGGGGCGGTGTCGGCTCGGTCGGCGAAACGAATTGCCATGACGGTGGCGAACTCGCCATTGGTCAAGACGGCGATCGCGGGCGAGGATGCGAACTGGGGCCGTATCGTGATGGCGGTGGGTAAGGCAGGAGAACCCGCCGACCGCGACCGGCTGTCGGTCGGCGTCGGCGGGGTCTGGATGGCGCGCGAGGGCGGCGTGGTACTGGGCTACGACGAGACGCCCGTCGTCGCGCATATGAAGGGACACGAGATCGAGATGGCGATCGATATCGGTCTGGGATCCGGAAAAGCGACCGTCTGGACCTGCGATCTGACGCACGGCTACATCGACATCAACGGATCGTACCGGTCGTAGCGGCGGCGCATCGCTCGACGGGGCCGCGGGGCGGGGCTATCGTCAGGGCGTCAATCACGAGGGACACTCGCCATGGCGTTCTATGAATTGCGTCAATACAAGGTGCTGCCTGGGAAACAGGCCGAATGGGTGAAGATCATGGAGGAGGAGATTATCCCCTTCCAGGTGTCGAAAGGCATGGTGATCGCCGGGTCCTTCCGTGGCGAGACGGATGAGTCGGTGTATGTCTGGATCCGGCGGTTTGAGAGTGAGGCACAGCGGGTTCAGCAGTACAAGGACGTGTATGAGTCGGATTACTGGAAGACAAAGATCGCGCCGCGCGTGCCGGACTGTTTGGATCGTTCCGCGATCGTGGTGACCAGGCTGGTGCCGACGCCGCGGTCGCCGGTGCAATAAGGGCGACAGCAAGAATTAGCAGCCACAAATAGCGCGGACGGGACC
>JBEKGV010000217.1:0-12835 GCA_050012615.1 Acetobacteraceae bacterium
CCGCCCGAGCGTCTCCGCCGGAAACCGAATGCTGACCAGCCGCTTTGGCGCCGCGAGCTTTGGCCGCCCACGCCGCAGGATCTTATCGCCGTCGCGCACGGTGGCCGCGGCGAAGAACGCCTTGGTGAGCTCCGGCGCATCGTCGGCCTTATCCAAGATGCTTTTTCCAGCGGCGTTCTTCTTTGCCATGTGCATGCCTCATCGAAATAATGCGCCGGGCACTGCCGCGCGGCGTCCAAACCAAAACGACCAGCCGGCCGCCAAGATAACCGGCAGTGACATAGCGAGGCTCGCCGTAGTTCATGCGGTCGTCTTCGACCGTCGCATGAAGACCAGTGAATATTCGGTCCGCCTTCGCGAAATCCAGCCCACGCTCCGCGAGCGTTGCCGCGCGCTTCGCCGCGTCGTAGGTGATCCGCATGGATAACTGTAGCTACGTTTTATCCCGCCGTCAATTTCCGTAGCTACGATAATTCAATTTCACCCAAGCGCCGGCGACTACACCGTCGCCGGTGGGACCCCCTCCCTGGCCGTCAGCGCCTCCCGCGCGGCTTCGTGAAACACCTGGCCGGCGGGCAGCACGACCGCGGCCGAGCGAACTCGATGAGTCGCGGGGTCGGTGCCCGGCGGAGCAACGCCTTGCTCCGCCAGCGCCCGCGCCGCTCGCATCAAACGCTGGCGTGCCATGATGATTCCATTATCAGTCGTCGTCAGATGCTCCTTCGAGCGGTCGATGATCGGTCCCATGCTCTCCTGCAACGACGCGTCCTGCATGGCGATGCCGCTCACGCCACTAAAAGTCGCGCCCGCCTTTTGCGCGGTGCGATCCATCAGGTAATCGTTGTCTCTGTTGGCCACCGGAACATAGCTGCCCGGACTGGTGCGCGTGTGAATGCCCTTGCCGTCGCGCATCGCGTCAACCTCGGCCGCGGCCAGATCTCGTGTCGGATGGTAATCGAAACTCCAGGCCCAGCAATTCTCGTCGTCGATCGGCACCCAGAAATGCCCGTGCACCGGATGGTTGCCACGCGGCGGGATCATCGTGAAGGCCGGCATGCACCAAGGCGTGATACGCCAGTAATACGTCCCTGGTTCAGCGTCGCGCCGGACCCCGATGAACAATCCGGCTGGCTGAGTCGCGACCTCGAACACCGGCATCAGATCGCCCATGTTGTATTGGTTGCCGCGCGAGCCGGTCATCAGCGGGTCCGAACGCAGCGCGTCGCGATGCAGCCAGGAAACATGGCTCGAATCGATGCCGCCCTCCAGCGCCTGCAACCAGTTGCAGTATTGCAATCGCTTGGAGACGTAACTCTGCCGCGGCGGAACAAGAGCGAACTCATATTCGGGCGGCCCAGGTTGATGGTCTGGCGGACCCATGTAGGTCCAAAGGACACCGCCAAGCTCGATCAACGGATAGGACTGCAATTTAATTTTGGCTCGGAAACCACTCGACTCCGGCTCCGACGGCAAATCGACACATTGCCCGGTCACGTCGTATTTCCAGCCGTGGTAGGGACAGCGTAAGCCGCATTCCTCATTGCGGCCGAACCACAGCGATACGCCGCGGTGAGCGCAGAACTCGTCGATCAGCCCGAGGCGCCCTTCGGTGTCGCGGAAGGCGATGAGCCGCTCCGACAGCAGTCGCACACGCACCGGCGGGCAGTCATTCTCCGGCAATTCCTCGGCCAGCAGCGCCGGGATCCAATAGCGCCGGAACATCTCGCCCATCGGCGTCCCTTGTGCCGTGCGCGTCAGGAATTCATTTTGTTCCTGTCTTAGCATGATTGCGTCCTCCCTCGGTCCGAGTTCGTGTCGATCCAGATATCTCCGTCAATCAGCCGCGCCGGTCAAACGCGTAACGAAATCGTACTGGGCGGAGCGGTAGGACGCCCGGTTGGAATATGAAATCGGCCTTGGTGGAAAGGACACTTCACCTCTTCGCCCTCCACCCATCCTTCAGCCAACGATCCTGGGCCGTGCGTACACTCGCCCTGCGTAACGAAGTACCGGCCGATCAACATCAATATGGCGTAAGTCTGGCCGTCTTGCTCCACCCGGAAGGGTGTATCGGCCCGCACATTGCTCGCCGCGCAGAGCCTGATCAATCCCCTGTCGTCCGGGATCGCTCCACGATCCCGGTCACAGGCGGTCATCGGCATCGCGATCGGACGCGAGTTCGCAGGCGAGTTCCCGAGGCATCGTCCAAGGCGTAAGCGTGCCGATGTGACACGAAATGGCCAGCCCCCCACCCATAAGCAAAATGGGATCGGCCACGCCGGACCGACAAAAGCAAATATCGGGGAAACCAGCGTCCGCGACAAGCGCGGCCGTCGCCGCCATCACTCCGGAAATTCGATCACACGCCAGAAGTGCTGCAGCATGCCGATCGCCTTGAGAAAACTCTGGCCCGGCCGGTGCTTCAGCATGTAACCGGCGACGTTCAGATCATAGGCCCGCATCCGATCCTCCGGCGCCGCCGACGTCGTCATCACGAAGACCAAGATGCGGCGCAGCGCGGGATCGCCGCGCATTTCCTCGAGAAACTCGAGCCCGCCCATGCGCGGCATGTTGAGATCGAGCATCACCATGCAAGGCCGCGGCACCTTCTCATAGCCGTTGTTTCCGCGCAGCCGATCCAGCGCTTCGATGCCGTTGCGCGCCTCGACGACGGGGTTCGTGATATTCAACGCCTGAAACGAACGCCGGACCGCCATCGTATCGACCTTGTCGTCATCCACCAACAGGACGGTCACCGTACTATCCTTCATCCCATTCGCTCCTCGCTGCGATTAACAAAAGTCCGGACATGGTGATTTTGCTCAATCGGCACGTTGGTCATTTGCCAGATTATCATTAACGACAAATGAACAACGCAGGTGCCTTTGTCACGCGATTGATGGCTGATTTTAACGTCTCATTAAGTTTCAAGGGCTATATCGGGCTCCGGGGAGAGAATTCATCATGCCGCAACCAGACCGCACCTATCGACTGCTGATCGTCGACGATGACGAAACTGACCGCCGCCTTTATGGCTGGCTGCTGGCGCGGCAGGCGCCGGGAGTGTTCGAGATCGAACAGGCGGTCGATGGAGCGGCGGGCATCGCGGCGCTGCGCTCACGAAAGTTCGACTGCCTGTTGTTGGACTTCAGCCTGCCGGATGTCACCGGTCTCGAGTTTCTGAACGATGCCGTGATGGATGGCGAGCTGCCGTGTGCCGCCGTCCTGATCACCGGCCACGGCAATGAGGCGATCGCGGTCGAGGCGATGAAACTCGGCGTGCAAGATTACCTGGTGAAGGACCATGTGAACGAAGGCCGGCTTTGGCGTGCGATCGTTCGCGCCGTATCGCAACGGGAGCTGCGCCAACGCCTCGCCCAATCCGTGCGCGCGCTGACGGCGGCGAATGCCACGCTCGAACAGGAAGTCGTCGCCCGCAAGGAAACCGAGGCCGCGTTGCGCTCGGCCAAGGAGGCTGCCGAGCAGGCGGATCAGGCCAAGACCCGTTTTGTCGCCATGGTGACGCACGAATTACGCACGCCGCTCAACGGTATTCTTGGCTACGCCGAGTTACTGCGGCTCGAAGGCGGTTTGTCGGTTCAGCAAAACGCGCGAGTCAGGGCGATGATGCAGGCTGGGCAGCATTTGTCCGGAATGATCGAGCGCGTGCTGGATTTCGCTACCATCGAGTCGGGTCGCCTCGAGTTGCAAAAGGTGACGATGTCGCTGCGAGACCTGGCCGATAGCTGCATTGCCTGCGTCGGCCCAGCGGCTGCGGAGCGAGGGCTGAGCTTGCGTTTGGTCTGCGCCCATGGCGCGCCGGATCAGATCGTGACGGATCCCGCGCGGCTGCGTCAGATCTTGCTCAATCTTTTGGGCAACGCGGTAAAATTCACCGAAGCCGGCGGCGTGGAGCTGCGGATCCTGGCCGGCGCCGAGCCCGGTGGGTTGCGCATCGAGGTCGCCGATACCGGACCGGGGATCAAAGAGACATCGCGCGACCGACTGTTCCTGGACTTCGAGCGGCTGGATGCTCCAACCTCCGTGGAAGGCGCCGGTCTGGGTTTGGCCATCGCGGCGCGGGTCGTTGGGCTGATGGGCGGCTCGATCGGCCATACCGCTAATCCCGGCGGCGGCAGCATCTTCTGGTTGGAATTGCCGTCCGAGGAAACCGCGCAGTCACCGCCTCCCAACGCGGTCGCGACGGTACCGTCCCCGTCGGGCACGAGTGTCCTCCTGGTCGACGACATTGGCATGAACCGCGACGTGATCGGCGCCTTTTTGCGCGCGGCCGGCCACGAGGTGACAATAGCGGAAAATGGACAAGACGCCGTTCGACTCGCTTCCGAACAGATCTTCGATTTGATCCTGATGGACGTGCGCATGCCGGAGATGGACGGGCTGGAGGCGACAAGGCAGATCCGGTCCCTCCTGGCGCCATACGGTCAGGTGCCGATCCTCGCGTTGACCGCTTATTTCTTTCCCGACCAGGTGGTGCAATGCCAGGAGGCGGGGATGGATGGCCACGTCACCAAGCCGGTGAACTACGCGACATTGGTCCAGGCGGTGGCTCGCACGATCGCGCGCTGCCCGCCGAACTGGCCAAAGTACGGGGGCATGTCGCCGCGAGGCGAAACCGTCGAGCAGCCGCCGCCACGGCTTGACCGCGTTGTGCTCGACCACCTGCTTGCTTTTCTCACGCCTGATGAAGTCGTCGTGAACCTCGGATCGCTGCGTACGCGTCAGGAACTGATGTTGCTTCTGATGGACCGGACCGACGATCCCTCAATGGACCAGCCGGCCACGCGGACCTCGTTGTCGGAGGCCGCGCACGCTTTGGCCTCGACGGCGGGTATGTTCGGCTTCACCGCATTGGCCATGGCGACCCGCCGCTTCGAATGCGCGATCGCGACCGGCGCGCCGGAAGCCACGGCTCTGGCCAAACAGGTGTCGGAGGAGACCCTCGCGGCACTCGCGGTACTCGACACGTTAATGCGCGAAAGCCGGATGCAGCCGGTCTGACGGTGCGGTTGCCCGCCGGACCCGTCACGAATTCGCGGCTATCGCCTCGTTCAGCGCTTTCACCCCGGCGGCGGGCCCGTCGGGATGGTTCCAAATGCAACCAACCACCGCCAGAAAGTCCGTCCCCGCCCGCACCAGCGGCGCACAATTCTCCGGCGTGATGCCGCCGATCGCGCACGACGGCAGTTCCATCATCTCCGACCACCAGGCGAGGACCTCGGGGTCCAGCAAGCGAGTCACTTCCTTGGTCGTGGACGGGTAGAACGCACCGAACGCGACATAATCCGCGCCGTCCTCGCCCGCTTGCATGGCGAGATCGCGACTCCCCTTGCAGGTCACGCCCAAGGTCAGGCCCGGGCCGATCAATGCCCTGGCCTGACGCGCCGGCATATCCTCCTGCCCCACATGGACCCCGTCACACCCGGTCGGCACCACCAAATCGGCGCGATCATTCAGCAGGAACGCGACATTCCGCGATTGCGCGACGGGCCGCAGCACATCGATCGCCCGCCGCCACGTGTCGTCGTCGACATCCTTGAGCCGCAGCTGCACCGCCGCCACGTCGCCTGCGTCGAGCGCCGCGGCGAGCCGGTCTGCGAACCGCGACGGATCGAGCGCCGGAGGGGTGATCAGGTAAATCCGGCAGCCCTCCGGCACCCGATCACCCCCCTGGGCACCCGCCCGGCCGGCATGTTGAGGCATGCTTCCCGTCAATCGCCGTTCTTGTAGATGTCGATGATTTTGTTCAGCATCTCCAGCGCCTTTTCCTTCGGCCGCTGGAACGTGTTGCGGCCGATGATCGAGCCGTTGGCACCGCCGTCGCGAATGCCCCGGACTTCCTCGTAGACGCCGTCGAGATCCTTCGCTTCACCGCCAGAGAACACCACGACACGCTTGCCGGCGAACGATGCCTGCATCACGTGAGCGACGCGTTTCGCCAGCGTGGAACCATCGAAATGCTCGTAGCTTTTCTTCGCGGCTTCGAGGCTGACCACAGCCGTCGGCGGCTTCACCTTGATGATGTTGGCACCCATCAGCGCCGCCATCTGCGCGGCATAGGCGCAAATATCGACGGCGGTCTCGGCGGCACGATCGAGGTTCGGACCGCGCGGGTAGCTCCAAACCACCACAGCGAGACCGGCATCCTTGGCTTCGGCGGTGAGTTCCCGCAATTCTTCCATTTGCGCGAATGCGAACTCGCTGCCCGGATAGATGGTGAAACCAATCGCGGCGCACCCCAGCCGGAGCGCATCCTTGACGCCGGCGGTGACAGCCTGGTCCTTGTTGGTCGCCAGGCTGTTGGAGCTGTTGCACTTGAGAATCGTTGGAATCTGCCCGGCGAATGTGTCAGCCCCTTGCGCGATCATGCCGAGCGGTGCGGCATAGGCGTTCAGACCGGCCTCGATGGCCAATTGATAGTGATAATGCGGATCGTAGGCCGGCGGATTGGGTGCGAAACTGCGCGCCGGTCCATGCTCGAAGCCCTGGTCGACCGGCAATATGACGACCTTGCCGGTGCCGCCCAGTTTACCGGTGCACAAGATACGCGCCAGATTCGCCTTAACGCCGGGCGGGTCGCCCTCATACCAATCGAGGATTTTTTTGACTTTCTGGGTTACGCGCATCGTGATTGTCCCTTTCCTGGAAATGTCCGATCGTAGCTTCGAAAACTAACCTGGCGCCCGGCGTTTGTCACCGTTCGAGGCGGCACTCTCTCCCGATCCATCGAGACGCCGCGAAGCCGCGACCTGGTACTCGCCGTCGCGAAAACGCCAGCCAAGGTCGTTATATCGTCATGGCCGTGCCTGACCGGCCTGACCCGGTCATCTCGCGAGGCATGTGCGGCGATAGGTGGCCGCGTCAGGCCCGGCCATGACGCGGGTATTTGTCGCGCTTCAACGGTCTGGGTACTGGCGTAGCCGCGATCGGGTCAACGACGGATGAACCGTTGTCCGCGCAGTCCAGAATGTCCGTGCACGGCACCTCGGGATGCGCTGCCCGAGCCTCGGCGACCAAAGCCCGCCACCAGCCACAGCCCGCGTGGAGCGCCGCTCCCGGTGCTGAAAGCAGGGTCACCCCCGTCCGATCCGCCGCCCCTTTGGCCGCCGCCCCTTTGGCCGCCGCCGCTTTGGCCAATGCCGCGACGGCATCGTCGAGGCCATACACGATTACGGCCGGGAAACATTCCCCCAGGAAATATTCCATGTGTCGTTCAAACACCGCGCTTGACGTCCAGGCAACAGGCAAGTTCATTCCCGCGAGGCATCTGGACTGGAATCGCCATGGCGAGGAACACCACGACCGACGAGACCGACGGGGCGGAGGATCTGGCCGCGGTGGCGGACCGTCTGGAGGCCGCCCTCGAACGGATCGTCCGGCGTTTGGACGCTCCAAGACCGGGTCAGCCATCGGCCGAAGCCGCCGCTCGGCTGGACCGGCTGATCGGGCGGTTGCGCGAAGCGCTGGGGAGCTCTCCAGGCTGAGGCGTGCCGCGACGTCGCCGTCAGAGACGTCGTCGTCAAAGACAGGGGCCGTCAAAGACAGGGGCCGTCAAAGACAGGGAAGGATCGCGGAATGGCGCAGGTTTCACTGCAGGTCAATGGTTATGGTTACATCCTCGGCTGCGCCGATGGCGAGGAAGACCGTCTGCTCGCGCTGGCGGCCGACCTCGATCGGCGAATCGCGGAGATCACAGCCTCAAGCGGACCTGGTGGCGAAGCGCGGCTGTTGCTGATGGCGGCGTTGTTGCTGTCGGACGAGTTGCACGAGCAGCGGGAGCAGAGAGAAAACGGCACGCTGCAAGCCGTGAAGCCCGAACCGAAAATCAGCCGCCGCCTCAAGGGTCTGGCCAAACGGGCGGAGGCGATCGCCGACTCGAGCGAGACACTGCCATTGACCGGCCGGCCGGATGAGGCACGCGAAACGGTTGCCGCGCGCCCCGATCATCCCTAGATAGAGTTGGCGGGGCTGCCGGGTGCGTCAGGTCATACATCCCCAGGGCCAGTAAGCATCTTCCTCGGGAGCTGGCTCTGCCGGGATCTTGGTCTCGGTATCTGGTGCCCACCTGCACACGCAGGCTCTGGGAGGATGAAGTACCAACGGCCACGGCGGCTCCGCACTGTTTTTTGGCATGGGCAACGCCGGTGGGCCGACGGCGAGGTCGCGCCATCGCATCTCGGGTCCGCTTGTTCGGAGGCCCCGGCAGCACACTCCGCCGCCAGTGGAACGAAGCGCTCCCGGAAGTCTTTACCCAAAATCGGCTGTAACGACTTCCTCTGGCCCGAGTCTCCGCTCAGACGACGGCTCATAAGGCGCCAACGCGCCAAATGCAGGAGGCTGACATGGGGTTGAGGAATCTCGGCACGCGGCACGTATGGCCCTGGTTGTGAACACGGGGGCGGCGATCGTCGCCACACTGGCATTCGCCGCGACGGCGGCGCGGGCCGAAACCACCGACCTCGTCGTCCATTGCGACCCGCCATTGGCGTATCCCTTGCGCGATATCGCAGTGGCGTTTCACTCCCGGAACGGCGTTCAACTGCGAATTTTCCCCACCGCTCCGAATGCGATCCCAGCCCAACTCGCGCGCGAAATCCAGAACGACGTTGTCGTGACCTTGCCCGAGGTCCTCGCGCGTATCGGCGCATCGGGACAACTCGCGGATTTTCCGCGATCGGCCCAGTGGCGGAACCGTCTGGTGGTGGCGGCGAGGCGGGGGAGCGGGCGAAAATCCATCGAACGGGAGACGTTCGCCGCTCCGGATCCGGTATGGGGCGGCGGTCCGGACGGTCCCGCGATCCTCGCCGAAGGGGACCTGCGCCCTGGGCGACTGGTCGGCACCTTCGATACGGGTGAAGCGCGGACGATGCTGCTCGATGGCGAAGCGGCTTATGCGCTGCTGCACGCAACCGAACTAACCAAGGATTTGGAGGAAGTCGCCACGCCGGGTCTTTCGGCGCAGCGTCTCGCGGTCGCTGCCGTGACCCGGTCGGCGCGCCGCCCCAACCCGGATGCTTTGCTGCGTTTTCTGGCAACCGCCGAAGCCGGCGAAATCCTTCGAGCCAACCTGCTGGAGCCGGTGTCTTGAGTGCGACAACCGACTCCCCCGATGTCCCGGCAGCGCATGCTTCAGTTCCAGCCGAAGAACAGCACCACGCGTGGCCTGTCCGCGTGACACACTGGATCATGGCGCTGTCGGTGCTGGTGATGGTGGGCAGCGGTTGGCGGATCTACAACGCCTCCCCCATCTTCCCCTTCAACTTCCCCGAATGGGCCACACTGGGCGGTGACGTCGAAGCCGCGCTGGCACGTCACAACGATCCTGGTGTCGCAAGCGCCATCGCCTGGCATTTCGCCGGCATGTGGACTTTGGTGCTGTCGTGGCTGGGATTTGTCACATGGGGCGCGGTGTCCGGCCATTTCCGCCGTGATTTCCTGCCGGTCGGACCACGCGGCTTTTGGCGCGACTTCACGGCGGCTCTGCGCTTCCGGCTGGACCACAGGCTCGGCGAATACAACGCTGTGCAAAAAGTATTCTATTGGGGCGCGCTGTTGGCGGTACTCGGCCTGATCGGCTCAGGCCTCGCGATCTGGAAACCGGTGCAAACCTATCCTCTGGAGGCCATGCTCGGCGGCTTCCAGGGTGCCCGTATCGTGCACTTCCTGATGATGACCGCGATCTGCTTGTTCCTGGCCGTTCACGTCGCATTGGTAGCCCTCGTGCCGCGCACGCTGCTCGCCATGGTGCTAGGCCACGCCTCAGCGCCGAAGCACGAGGCAAAACAATGAGCAGCCCGGAGATCACACGGCGGACTTTGGCGGGCCGCACGCTGTCGCTCGGCGCGCTCACATTTCTGACCGGCTGCGACATCAGCGACAACGACGCTGTCCAGGCGGCATTGGCTCGGGTCTCGGCGTGGAATGACCGTGTTCAGGGCTGGTTGTTCAATGGCCATCGCCTCGCCCCGACTTTTCCCGACGACCAGGCGGTACGAAATTTCCGCTACAACGCTTTCTATGGGGCAGACCGCGCTCCGCCTCTGGACGATGCAACCTATCGGCTCATGCTTGCCGGGCGCATTGCCGAAAAACGGCCCTGGACCGTCGCCCAACTGCATGCCTTGCCGGCCGAAAGCCAGGTGACGCGCCACGTGTGCGTTGAAGGCTGGAGCATGATCGGCAAATGGTCCGGTACGCCGCTGCGAACGTTTTTGGAGCGGATCGGTGCCGACACGACAGCGCGTTACGTCGGCTTCGAATGCGCGGACGGCTATTACGAGGGGATCGATATGGCGACCGCGCTGCACCCGCAAACGATCATGGCTTTCTCGATCAGCGATCAGAACCTGCCGGCCAGGTTTGGATATCCATTGAAAATCCGCATTCCCACCAAACTCGGGTTCAAGAACCCGAAATTCGTGACGACACTTTACGTGACGAACCAGCGCCCGCGAGGCTTCTGGACGGATCGAGGCTACAACTGGTTCAGCGGAATCTGAACGATGCAAGAACAATCCCGTTGCGCGATCGCGGTGATGGCGAAGGCGCCTCAGCCAGGCCGCTCCAAGACAAGGCTTTGCCCACCGGTGCAGCCGGATCATGCCGCCTGGCTCAGCGAAGGTTTCCTGCGCGATATGTTTCACAACATCGCGCATGCCGCGTCGCAGGCACCTATAGCAGGCTACGCCGCCTACGCGCCCGCCGGCAGCGAAGCCGCGATGCGGGCATTGCTGCCGCCTGGCATGGATCTGGTGCTCGCGGACGGCACGCTGCCGATGCCGCGCGATGTGCAAGGCTTTGGACGTAGCCTGCTGCACGCCATCAAAGCCCTGTTCGATCTGGGCCACCAAGCTGCCTGCGTGCTGAATTCCGACAGTCCGACCCTGCCGACCGCCTGTCTGGTGCACGCCGCACAGGTGCTGATGGAGCCGGGCGACCGGGTGGTGCTCGGGCCGGCGGAGGACGGCGGCTACTACCTCCTGGGCATGCGTAAGGCCCATGCGCCGCTGTTCGCGGATATCGCGTGGAGCACCGGTACGGTCGCCCGTGACACGCGGCTGCGTGCCGCCGCGCTTGGCCTGGAGGTGGTGGAACTCCCGGTGTGGTATGACGTGGATGACGCGGCCTCACTGTTGAGGCTGATGCTGGAGATCGGCGCGGGGGTGTCCAATGCCTTTCCGGCACCCGCCACGCAATCGGTACTGCGCCGGCTTGGCCTCGTCGCACTGCCCGCCGCCGCGGAATGAATTTGGCTCGCACCTCCGTCGCCGGTCGTCGCCCGGCCGCCACTGGGCCGGGATTTCCCGCCTTCGCCGCCCAGCCGGAGAAATCGCGAGGAGATGCCGCTTTTCGCCGGCTTATCGTTCTCGGCATCCTGTTGTTGCTGCTCAGTGTTGGTGCGCTCGCGTTACATATTCCGGGCGCCGGAACGGTCGGGTCGCCGGAGCGCAAAACCGTGTTCGTGGCGCTGCTCGGCCTGGCGGCGCTGGTCCAATTCGGCGCCGTGGCCATCGTGCTGCGAGGCGTACCGCGCCGCACCGTCTGGGTGGTGATCGCGATCGCAGTGGCGGCACGGATTGGTCCGTTGATCGCGCCTCCATTCCTCTCCACGGACATATTCCGCTACGTCTGGGATGGGCGCGTGCAGGCCGCCGGGATCAATCCTTATGCTTTCCTCCCCGCTGATTCCAGCCTGACCGCGCTGCGGGACGCCGAAATTTTCCCGCACATCAATCGCGCCGATACCGCACCGACCATTTATCCACCAGCGGCACAGGCTGTGTTCGCGGCGATCGGGATGACCGCGCCAGGCATCACGGCAGTCAAGGCGACGATGGTCGGGTTCGAGGGGATCGCCATGGCTGCCGCGGCGATGGTTTTGTCGCGTACCTCTCTGTCTCCCGCGCGCATTGTCATTTGGGCCTGGAACCCGCTCGCGATTTGGGCCTTCGCGGGCAACGGACATGTCGATGCGATGGCGGCGGGGTTGCTCGCCGTGGCGCTGATGTTGATCCGAACGCGTGGCGCGCTGTTGTCCGGCATCGCATTCGGTGCCGCGGTGCTGACGAAATTCATGCCGCTGGCCGCCGCACCCGCGCTTTGGCCGCGCGGCCGGTGGCATGTCGCGATCGCGACCGCGTTGACCATCGTCGCTCTTTACGCTTGCTACGCCAGTGCGGGATGGCGAGTGGTCGGCTACATGCCGGGCTACGGCGCCGAGGAAGGGCTGTCAGATGGCACCGGCATTTGGTTGCTCGCGGGATTGTCTCGCGTCGTCACTCTGCCGCCGGTCGCCGCGCCGATCTATATCGCGCTTGCCGCTTTGTCGCTTGCCGGTCTGGGACTTTGGGTCGCGTTCGTGCGCCGCCCATCATCCGATGTAGAAATATGGCGAGCCGCGGGTCTGCTGATGGCGTGTGCGACCGTCGTCATCAGCCCGCACTACCCCTGGTATTTCGCGTGGCTCGCGCTGCCCGCCATCGTGGCGCCGTCCCGCGCGCTGATCTGGCTCGCGACCGCGCCCGTCCTGCTTTACGTCGATACGTTTGGGGACCGATTTGTCTGGCCCTCGGTCGTCTATCTGCCCGCCCTCGCTTTCGCGGTCGCTGACCATTGCCGCCCGCTGGACACGTCCCCTTCCGCCCAGGGAGAAGCCGCATGAGCACCGCGACACTGAAGGACCCGCGCCGCTACTTCGAGGCGGTCGGGGCGCAACGAACCAGCGCCGCGGAACGCCCGCCAGTCTGCCTTTACCTGGAGGTCACCAACCGGTGCAACCTGCTGTGCGAAACCTGTCCCCGCACTTTTGAGGACC
>JBEKGV010000218.1:0-6939 GCA_050012615.1 Acetobacteraceae bacterium
GGTGTTGGGTGCCATGTTGAAGAACTTGTTGTAAGCGAAATCCATGCTGACGGTGCTCAGCCGCACGGCTGGACCAGGACGTTTGGCGGCGAAAGCGAGTTCGATGCCCTCGTTAGGCTGGACGCGCAGGATCAGCCAGTTGGGATTGAGCCGCTCCACATCCGTGCCGCGGAACAGCGCGTACGGCGCCTGGTGAAAGCGGATGGCGATCTCGGTCCGATGGCCTTTCATATATTTGCCAGTGCGCAGATAGAACGGCACGCCGGCCCAACGCCAGTTGTCGATCTTAAATTTGCAGGCGACGTAGGTCTCGGCCACCGAATCCGCGGCGACGTCCGGCTCATGGCGATAGGCTCGAACCGGCTGACCCAGTACTGTGCCGGCGTCATATTGACCGCGCACGGCGTCCAACAGTGCGCGTTCCGGCGTCAGCGGCTGGATCGCTTCAATCACTTCGGCCTTTTTGGCGCGAACGGCCTCGGCATCGAACGAGATCGGCGGCTCCATGGCGGTCATCGACAGCAGTTGAAACAGATGATTGGGGACCATGTCGCGCAGCGCGCCGGTTTTTTCATAGAATTTGCCGCGGTGCTCGACACCGACCGTTTCCGATGCCGTGATCTGAATGTGATCGATATGCTCGCGATTCCAGATGGGTTCGAACAGGCCATTGGCGAAGCGCAGGGCCATGATGTTCTGAACCGTTTCCTTGCCCAGAAAGTGATCGATCCGATAGATCTGTTGTTCATCCAGCGTTTTCAGGATGTGGGCATTCAGTGCCGCGGCTGAGGCCAGGTCGTGGCCGAACGGCTTCTCGATTACGACCCGGCGCCAATGTCCGTCTTGTTCCGCGGTCAGGCCGGACGCACCAAGGCCGGCGACCACGGGTTCGAAGAAACGGTCCGCGACCGCGAGATAGAACAAATAGTTGCCCGCCGACTTATCCAGCTTCGCCAGATGCGCGCCTAATCGTTGGTACATTCCGGGATCGGTAAGGTCACCCTGGAGGTAGCTCATGCGACCGGTCAGCCAGCGCCACGCATCCTGGTCGATGTGGTCGGCCGAGAATTCGCCGCCGCCTTTGGTGACGAATTCGTTCATCATTTCGGTCAGGCCCTGGGTCCAGGCCCCGGTGTCTTTTGCGGCCAGATCGACGCCGACGATTTGGAAATTCTCCGACAGGCGCCTGGAGTTGGCCAGATTGTAGAGTGCCGGCACGACCAGGCGCCGCGTGAGATCGCCGGCCGCGCCGAAAATCACCATCGCGCAAGGCGGGGCGGGCGGCGTCAGAACTTCGTCCTCCGCCGCGCTGCTGGTCTCCGTCAAGTGATCTTGCATCAGGTGGTCTTGCTGGTCAGCCATTACCTTGCTCCAAACTTCTCGCCCTGGTTGCCGTTGTGCGACGAGTTAGTCGCGCCCAAGCAACGCCTTGGCCTCGGCGACAACCCGTTCCGGTTCGAAACCGAAATGCCGCAGCAGTTCCTTGAGCGGTGCCGAAGCACCGAAGGTCCCCATGCCGATGACCTTGCCGGCCGGGCCGACATAGCGATCCCAACCCAGGACCGACCCCTGCTCCACCGCGATGCGCGCCGTGACGTTGGGCGGGAGCACGCTGTCACGGTAAGATTGAGGCTGATGCTCGAAGATGTCCCACGAGGGCATGGAAACGACGCGAGAGCGAATCCCCTGGCTGGTCAGCACTTCATGCGCACCGACGACCACAGCAACCTCGCTGCCGGTGCCGATCAGTATGATCTCAGGTTTTCCGTCCGCCGCGTCCGCCATGACGTAAGCACCACGCGCCAACCCGGCGGCGGACGCGTACTTACTGCGATCGAACGTCGGCAGCGGCTGCCGCGAGACCACAACCAATGCCGGCTGATGGCGAAGCTGCATGACGACGCGATACGCCTCGACGACCTCATTGGCATCGCCGGGCCGCAGCAACATCAGGCCGGGAACGGCACGCAGAGAGATCAATTGCTCTACCGGCTGATGCGTCGGTCCATCCTCGCCGTCGCCCATCGCGTCGTGGCTGAATACCATGATCGTGGGAATTTCCATCAACGCGGAAAGTCGGATCGCCGGGCGTGCATAATCGCTGAAGATAAAGTACGTCGCACCGAACGCCCGCAGCTTCGACAGCGACATCCCGTTGACGACCGCCGCCATCGCGTGCTCGCGGATGCCGAAATGAAAATTCCGGCCCGTTGGGGTTTCGGGTTCGAAATCACCCGCGCCCTCAAATTTGAGTGTCGTCCTGTTCGACGGTCCGACATCTGCCGAACCGCCCATGAACCAGGGAATGTTCTGCGCCAGTACGTTCAGCACCTGACCGGACGCGTCGCGTCCAGCAATTCCTTTGGGATCGGCAGGGAAGCTGGGCAGGTTGCGATCCCATTCCGCCGGCAGCTCGCGGCGCTGTATCTGGTCGATCTCAGTGGCGAGCTCGGGGAACTTCTGCCGATAGGAGGCGAACAGCGACTCCCAACTCTTGCGCGCGTCGGCGCCGCGCTTCCCGATGCCCGCGTTGAAATGTTCATACACGCCGTCCGGGACAAGGAACTGTGCGTCCTCCGGCCAGCCGTAGGCTCGCTTGGTTAGTTTAACTTCTTCCGGCCCCAGTGGGTCGCCGTGGATCTCGGCGGTATCGACTTTGTGCGGTGAGCCGTAGCCGATGTGACTGTCCAGAATGATCAGGGTTGGCCGGCCCTTGGTCGCACGGAACACCGCGAGCGCGTCCTCGATGCGTTGAATGTCGTTGGCGTCGCCGACCCGCAGCACGTTCCACTGATAGCCCATGAAGCGCACCGCCACGTCCTCGGTGAACGCGATGCGCGTGTTGCCTTCGATGGTGATGTGGTTGTTGTCATAAACCCAACAGAGATCGTCGAGGCCGAGATGCCCCGCCAACGACGCCGCCTCTGATCCGACGCCTTCCATCATGCAGCCGTCGCCGCAGACCGCGTAGATGTTGTAGTCGAATATTTCGAATCCTGGCCGGTTATAGTGTGCGCCGAGAAATTTGCGCGCGATGGCCATGCCGACGCTGGTGGCGATGCCTTGACCCAGTGGGCCGGTGGTCGTTTCGACCCCGGATACAAGATGATACTCCGGATGTCCTGGCGCCTTGCTGCCGAGTTGCCGGAAGTGGCGGATGTCGTCCAGCGTCACCGACGGCTTCCCCAGTGTTTCGTATTCGGGGTTGACGGCCTGGACCTGGGTCAGATGCAGGATCGACCACATCAGCATCGACGCATGGCCATTGGACAGCACGAACCGGTCGCGATCGGGCCAGATCGGATCCTTTGGATCGAAGTTCATGACCCGGTTCCAGAGCGTATAGACCAGCGGGGCCAGCGCCATCGGCGTGCCCGGATGTCCGGAATTGGCCTTCTGGACTGCATCGATCGATAGTGTGCGGATCGTGTTGATCGCCAATTGATCGAGATTGTCGCTGTTCATGTCACGCGGCTCCTGATCGCGGTGTCGCGGGCTTCTCGACATGTCCGCCGAATTCATAACGCATCGCCGAGAGAATTTTGTCGGCGAAATCGGCGTCGCCGCGGGAACTGAACCGCTCATAGAGGGCCGAGGACAACACATGGGCCGGTACGCCCTCGTCGATCGCGGCCTTGATGGTCCAGCGGCCTTCGCCTGAATCGGACACCCTTCCCGCGAAACCCTTGAGTTCCGCATCCTGAGCCAACGCAGCGCTCGTGAGATCGAGCAGCCACGAAGCAACCACGCTGCCGCGACGCCAGACCTCCGCGATGTCAGGCAGGTTCAGATCGTACTGGTAATGTTCTGGCTCGCGGAGCGGCGTGGTTTCGGCATCGACAGTGCCGGCGTTTTTGCCCACGTTGGCCGATCGGAGCACGCTCAATCCCTCGGCATAGGCGGCCATCAACCCATATTCGATGCCGTTATGCACCATCTTCACGAAGTGGCCCGCTCCACTGGGCCCGCAATGCAAATAGCCCAGTTCGGCCGTGCTGCTGGATTTTTCGCGTCCCGGCGTGGGCGGGATATCGCCGCGGCCCGGAGCGAGCGTGGCGAAGATCGGATCGAGATGCCGCACAATGGGGGTCTCGCCGCCGATCATCATGCAATAACCGCGCTCCAGCCCCCATACGCCGCCGCTGGTTCCGGCTTCGACATAATGGATGCCCTTCGCGGCCAGCTCCTTCGCCCGCCTTATATCGTCGATGTAATAGGAATTGCCGCCGTCAATCAGGATGTCGTCCCGCTCAATCAAGGGCAGCAGATCGGCGATCGTTTGGTCGACCGCGCCGGCGGGAACCATCAGCCAGATAGCGCGTGGCTTCTCGAGCTTTTTGACAAACTCCGCGAGTGAACCGGAGCCGACGGCCTTTTCCTCCGCCACCTCGGCGACGGCCTTCGCGGACCTGTCATACACCACGCATTGATGCCCGCTCCGCAAGAGCCGGCGCACCATGTTCGCTCCCATCCGGCCAAGGCCGATCATTCCTAGCTGCACGCCTGATCCTCTCCTACAGAGCGATGGTCCAACCGCGTCCCGTCAAGCGAATACCGCGGCTTCCGTCATAACGCTGGACTTGTCGAACAGGTCGACATATTCGCGATAGCTCTGGCCGATCGTAGCAACAATCGCTTCGCGCGTGGCTTTCCCGGCACGCCAGTCGGCCAACGGTTGCCAAAAGACAGTGCGGCCAACGGCAAACCCGATGAAGCCCGGCACGCCGCCGGCGATCGCCGCCTTGAAGCCGTCGAAAATCACCCGTTTGGCGGCGGCGATCTCGGCCGTCTGAGCCCCGGTCAGCGCGGCCCGCCAGCCGAACATTCTCGTCTGGAAAGAACCGCGATGGTCGAACGGCTGGATGTAGAGCGCGTGATCGTATCCTCGCGCCATCAAACGGCGCCCTTCATTTCGCGGTAGCGCCGAATCAAGTTGTTGGTCGAGCTATCGTGCTCGAGCGCTGGTTCGCTGGAACTCTCCAGTTGCGGAATAATCCGTTGCGCGAGGACCTTGCCGAGTTCCACGCCCCATTGATCGAAGCTGTCGACTTGCCAGATGACGCCCTGGGTGAACACGTTGTGCTCGTACAGCGCCACAAGCTTGCCCAGAGCACTCGGGGTGAGACGGTCCAATAACAATGTATTTGACGGCCGGTTACCCTCGAAAAGGCGGTGCGGCACCAGCCAATCCGGAGTCCCTTCGGCCTTCACCTCCTCGGCGGTCTTGCCGAACGCCAACGCCTCGGTCTGAGCGAAGACGTTGGCCATCAGCATGTCATGATGCCGCCCCAATGGATTGAGCGTCCGTGCGAAACCAATGAAATCGCAGGGGATGAGCCGAGTGCCCTGGTGGATGAGCTGATAGAAGGAGTGCTGGCCGTTGGTGCCCGGCTCGCCCCAATAAATCGGGCCGGTGTCGTAGTCCACGCGAGTACCGTCCAGCGTCACATGCTTGCCGTTACTCTCCATGGTCAGTTGCTGGAGATAGGCGGGAAAGCGCTTCAGGTATTGCTCGTAGGGCAGCACCGCGACGGTCTGGGCGCCGAAAAAATCATTGTACCAAACGGACAGAAGACCCATGAGCACGGGAAGATTGCGCTCAAAGGGCGTGGTGCGGAAATGCTCGTCCATCTGATGAAAGCCATCAAGCATGGCGCGGAAATTGTCCGGGCCGATCGCGATCATCGTCGACAGGCCGATGGCTGAATCCATCGAATACCGCCCGCCAACCCAGTCCCAGAAACCGAACATGTCGTCCGTGTCGATGCCGAACGCCGCCACCTCCTTCGCATTTGTCGAAACGGCGACGCAATGTTTGGCGATGGCCTTCTCGTCGCCATTGAGCCCGGCGAGCAGCCAGTCACGCGCGGAATGCGCGTTGGTCATCGTCTCCAGCGTGGTGAAGGTCTTGGAGGAAATAATGAACAGCGTCTCATCGGCATTGAGATCCTGGACCGCCTCCGCGAAGTCGGTCCCGTCGACGTTGGATACGAAGCGGAAGGTCATGCCCCGCTCGCTGTAGTGCTTCAACGCTTCGTAAGCCATGACCGGACCAAGGTCGGAGCCGCCGATGCCGATATTGATGACATTGCGGATCCGCTTGCCGGTATGGCCTTTCCAGTCGCCGCCGCGAACCCGATTGGCGAAGCCGGCCATCTTGTCCAGCACTTCATGCACGTCCGGCACCACATTCCGGCCGTCGACGAAGATCGAGGCGCCGCGTGGCGCACGCAACGCGACATGCAGTACGGCCCGGCCCTCCGAGATATTGATTTTCTCACCGCTGAACATGGCGTCGATGCGCTCGCGCAAACCCGACTGCTCGGCGAGGCCCAGCAACAGTTTCAGGGTTTCGCCGGTGACGCGGTTTTTCGAATAATCGAGATAAATCCCCACGCCCTCCGCCGTCAGGCGTTCGCCGCGTTTGGCGTCATCGGCGAAAAGTTGGTGAAGGTGGATTGGCTCGAGCCTCTTGTAATGTTCCTTGAGGGCGATGTAGGCCGGGCGTTCGCGGAACGGTGCGACAGTCATTGGCGGTGTCCCCGATGAAATGGTCCCTCATCCAGCACGGAAAGCGGTTCCGCGCTCATTCGCCCGCCTGCGTTGCCGCGCTCTTTGCTTCGATGCGGGACATCAGATCGGTCCAGGATGCGACGAAGGATTTCGCTCCCTCGTCCTGCAACCTGGCCGCAAGCGCGTCCACGTCAATGCCCGCCCGGGCGAAATTCGCCAGCACGGCCTCGGCGTCACTCCCGTCGGCCGCCATAATGCCGCTGGTCTCGCCGTGATCGGCGAAATCCTTGAGCGTGCCTTCGGGCATCGTGTTGACGGTGAAGGGCGCGGCGAGTGCCTTTACGTAAAGGATGTCAGAGGCTTTCGGATCCTTGGTCCCGGTGCTGGCCCACAGCAGTCTCTGGCCGCGAGCGCCGGCGTTCGCGG
>JBEKGV010000219.1:0-6910 GCA_050012615.1 Acetobacteraceae bacterium
TCAGTGCCTCAACGAGATCCTGTTCGGGGCGTGCGAGAATGTGGACTTCCGCATCATCGGGGATCGAGGTTTGCGGCTTGTTCGGATAGGCGAAGAACGTCACCGGCTTGCGGGCGCCGCACAACAGCAATTGTTTCGTACCCGCCATGGCCTTGATCGCGACCTCGACGACATAGGGCACCCGGTCGAGCGATGCGCGTCCCTGACCCCGGGCCATCTTCGCGTTGGAGCCTTGCGCCATCAGGCGGCACCCTGTCGCGGCGGCGATGCGATGAGCCACCGCGAGGCCCTGGGCCGACAGAGCCTCGCTGCCCAATAGCAGAACGATGCCATTGTTGCCGCCATTGGCGCCGCGGCGAAGGATGGCGGCGGCTTCCTCGATCTGGTTGGGGGAGGCGAGGGGCGTCGGCACACGTGGCAGCGCCTCGGCGGGGATGCCGCCCTCGTTCCAGGATGTATCGGAGGGCAGGATCAGCGTCGCGATCTGACCGGGCGAGATCATCGCGGCCTGTACGGCGGCGGCGGCATCGCGTCCGACGGTCTTCACGTCCATCGCTGTGCGGACCCAGCCGGAGACGCCGCGCGCCCATCCTTCGGTGTCGGCGGTGAGCGGGGCGTCGAGGGGGCGGTGATAGGTGGCGTGGTCGCCGACGATGTTGACGATTGGGGTCGCCGCGCGGCGCGCATTGTGCAAATTGGCGAGGCCGTTGGCGAGCCCCGGGCCGCAATGAAGCAGCGTCGCGGCGGGCTTGCCAGTGACGCGGGCATAGCCGTCGGCGGCTCCGGTCACCACGCCTTCGAACAGACCGAGGACGCAGTGCATTCCGGGCACTCGATCAAGCGCGGCGACGAAGTGCATCTCCGATGTACCGGGGTTGGAGAAGCAGGTATCGACGCCGCTTTTCAGCAGCGAGTGCACCAGACTTTCGGCGCCGTTCATGGTGGTGGTCTCCCGTCGTGTCGACGACCGGGATATCGGGTTCGGGGGCACTTGGCCAGAGTTGGGGTCACTCGCGGCCGGCGGAAACCGGCTATGGATGAGGCGGCAAATAGCGGATAGCCGCCAGCAGGATACCCACCGAGATCACCATCATGCTGCCGAATTTGATGGTTATGTCGCGGCGCAGGAGTTCGATAGCGTTCATGACTTCGGCCCTGAGCGCCGCGATGTCACCCTTGAGCTCGGCCCTGAGCGACGTGGTATCACCTTGAAGTTCGGTCCGGAGCGAGCCGATATCACTCTTGGTCGCAAGGTCCGCTCCGATCAACGCATCAGCCAGTGCTTCCGCCGCGCCGGCCGCGGCCGAGGCGGCAAGGCCCGACTCCTCAAGGTGACGAGCGAATTTCAGAGTGTCGAAGGGGACCGCGGTCATGATCACTGTCTTACTCCGTCGCGACCGCGAAAGTCTATCATTGCCGGATTGAGAAACCGTTAAAGCCCTGAACCGCGCGTCGAATACCATGGTATTCGACTACTATTGTATTCGTTGGCGGCCGCCGGACGCGACGATCGGTCTCGCCGTCCTACATCAGCCCATCAGCGATGAACCGGTCGATCTTGCGGTAGCGGAACAGCCATTCGCCATTTCGCTTGACGACCTGATCCTGATACGCGCCAGCGGAACCGATTTTCGGTCCGTTGGAGCTGTTCTGTATGACGGTCCAGTTCGAGGTTACCGTCGCCGTGTCGCCGCTCAGCGCGATGACGATGTTCGTCGTCAGATGCACTCGCTTCGGCCGGGCCGCTCCGGGCGTGCCGATTGATTCCGCCTGCGCGACGATACCGGCACGTCCGGTGCCCTTGCCGAACGCGGTATCCCAGGTGCCGTCCTCGGTGAACAGCGCCGCCATATCGGCGAAACGATAATTGTCGAGATGGAAACAATAGGTCGCCAACAGCTCGCGGATCGCGCTCTTTTCCGTTTCTTCACTCGCCATGATACGGACCTCCCCTGCGTCATTTTCCGTTGGGGGAGGGTAGTATGCATGGGTTCGACGTCAACTGGCTCGCTGTACTGGCGGCGGCGATCGTGCGGTTCGTGATCGGCGGTGTGTGGTTCGCTCCGTTCGCGTTCGGCCCGGCGTGGGGGCGGATGGTTGGGATCGACAGTCAGGCGGCGAAGGCTCGGATGGGTCGGGCGATGGTGGTGGATTTTATCGCCGGATTCGTCCTCGCCTGGGTTTTGGCGAATGTATTGCAGTTTCTTGGTGTCACCAGGCTGGTGTCGGGTGCGCGCGTCTCGTTCTTTCTGTGGCTCGGATTCACCGCGATGCCGTTTCTTTCGGCGGCGATGTTCGAGGGCCGGCCAATGCGACTCTTCGCGATCGTCGCCGGGTTTTGGCTGGTTTCGCTGGTGGTGATGGGCGGGTTGATCGGGGCGTGGGCTTCATGACAGAATCGCGTTAATTTCTGCCTCGGAACAGCCTGCCTCGAGCAGAATCTCTCGGTTATGTTCGCCAAGAACAGGCCAAAGGCGGGTCGTATTTGGCGGCGATTTTGAAAACCGGGCGGGGACGGCGGTCATCAGCACGTCGCCTTCGACCGGGTGATCGACTGCCTCGAAGAAGTTGGTCTCCTTCAGATACGGGTCATTGAAAAGTTCGGCGATCGTACTGGCGCGGCCGCACGGAATATCGGCGGGTTGCAGTTCGGCGATCCATTCGGCGGTGGTGCGGTGCGCCAGCCCCTCGGTCAGCGTTGCGTAGAGCGCGTCGATGTGTTTGGTCCTGGCCTGAACGGTGGCGAACCTTGGATCGTGGATCAGGTGCGGCACACCCATTGCCTTGAACAGCTTTTCCCATTGCGCATCGCTGTGGGCGATCACGCTGATATAGCCGTCTCTGGTGCGATACGGCCGCCGGTGCGGCGACAGGACGCGAGGATAGCCGACGCCTTTTTCAGGCTCGTTCAGAACGCCATGCCAGAGATGTTCGACGAGAGCGAAGGAGAGAATCGTTTCCAACATGGGAACGTGCACTTCCTGGCCTTCGCCGGTGCGTTCTCGATGAAACAAAGCCATGCCGATCATCGAGGCGAGGTTGGCTCCGGTCAGTTTGTCGACCATGACCATCGGAAAATAGCGCGGCTCGCCGTCGGGGCCGGCGTTCAGCGAGGCGATGCCCGAGAGGCCCTGGATCAGGTCGTCGTAAGCGGGAAACTCTTGCAAAGAGCTGCCTTTGCGGAAGCCGCTGGCGCAGGCGTATACCAGCCGCGGATTACGTTTTGATAGCGATTCGTAATCAAGGCCCAGTCGATGGGCGGCGCCGATGCGCATGTTGTGAACGAAGACGTCGGCCTGATCGATCAGCCGCAGCAGGGCCTGAATGGCGGCCGGCTTCTTCAGGTCGATCGCGAGGCTGCGTTTGTTGCGGTTCAGCGCGGCGAAATATGAGCCCATTCCTTCGGTGCGGCTCGGCCCGATATAGCGCGTGGTATCGCCCGTCGTGGTCTCCACCTTGATGACGTCGGCTCCCATGTCGCCCAGTACTTGCGACGCATACGGGCCTAGCACCACGGTCGTGAGGTCGATGACCTTGATGCCGGCCAGCGGGCCGGTGGGTTGTTTCACGTTTGGTTGTTTCACCACGATCGTCTCCTCCGTCGTGGCGTGAGCTTCGCCGGGTGCCGGCGATCTGGCAACAACGATGCCGCCCGGGTGTGGCCGCGAGAAATGGGACAGCGCCCGGCGCCTGATCTCACGAGATTAAATCGGTCATGCTGAGGTGCGATTTTGTTTGTGCACCCGCAGGCCATCACGCTGTGATGTTTAAGCGCGCGATTCACGCTTTCCGACTGTACAGGGATCGCGCTCGCAGCGGGACGGGTCGCCTTCAGATCACACGTTCGATCCGGCCAACGGGGCGTCCATTCTCCATGATCACCCGGATCGCGAAGTCGAACCGGTCGACATCCAGCGCGATGTCCAGGTCGCCCGGGGCTGGTCGGGACGGGTCGGATCGTTAAACCGCGCGGCTTCACCACCGGCCAGAATGAGTTGACGAACCGCGTCCGCGTTTCCGGGCCGGCCCTCGAGAAGGTTGCGCAAGTGAAGCGCGCATATTTCATCTTCGTCGGTTCGCGAGGTCCCATTCTTGCCCATCGCGACCAGGGTGATCTCGCCGGGAACTCCAACGCGCATGGCTCGCGCGGTGGCTTTCGCGGTGACCAGCGAAGCGGCGTAAAGCCTTCTCGCTTGGCCCGCCGCGGCGATGCCCTGCGTGCCCGCGCTGGTTCGTTGAATGATTGTCTTGTCCAGGAAGTCGACTCGCGACACCTCGAATGGCGAGTTGCCGTAGTCGAACCCAGGCGGCGGGAGGCCGCCGACCTCTCCCATGCAAATCTGTCCGACCCCGGTGTGGCGCAGGGCTAACGCCTCCTCGACAGTGCTGACCATGATGACGCGAGACGCACCGTTGGCCAACGCGACGGCGGCGGTAGAGAATGCGTGGAAAACGTCGATGATGGCGACCACTCCGCTGGCCCGGGTCGCGCCTGTCAGCTGGCTTTCAATTCTGATTTCCACTCTTACCGTGGTTTCATCCCGGGCAGCCCCTTTGACCTGGTATTCAGAGCGGGGCTCATATGCTTCCGAGGTCACTGAGAGCCGCCAGCAGACTCGCCTCAAAAGCGGCGAACGACTTCGTCTGGCGAAGCGTGGCGAACGACTGGCGTTGAGCGATCACGGGGAATATTCTCTTTACATCGATGTGGCGGCGCCTCCCCCGCACCTGATCGACTGCTCCAGACAGAACAGCCTTCGGATCGCCCAATCGCTCCGCCTGAACGGCACTGAGAGGTAATCCGATAGAGGCAGGTGAACCGTTATATCCGAGCGCTGAGGTCACTGCCCGCGAATCGGCCAATATCCACGCCTCAGTCTCGTGTCGGGGTGAGATTGTGATACAACGGACTGGCGGCCAATCGCAAAGCGCGTTCATTGCTTCACAATAAGCGTCCGCACGTAGTTCAAGGCCAGCTTCCTGGTTACGTCCGCCAGTGTCGGCATGAACGAAAACAAGATAGAATGCGTCACGTGCTTGGCAGGCTTCCTTTGCTACCTCGTCAACCGCTGCTCGCCGAAGCCTGATTGCTGGAGCGGTTGGAATAGTTGAATGTCGGACGCCATGGACCATCACGATTTCGTCCATCAGGCGCGGGATCAGGAGGTCGAGATAGGCCGCATCTGTATCGCCTTCATAGAGGACCGCCCAACTCAGGTAAGTCATGCGGCGTCAGTGGGTTGGCGGAGCAAGCGATCCACTTCGAACCTGGAAAGGTGCTTTTCGGGTTCAAACATGTCGCTAATGGGTTTGATTCCGGTGCGCATACGCGTTTTTGTGGAGCGTGTACGCGTATCTGGTAGTATGTCGACCACGCTGTCCGCCGCTACAATCTCATTGTCATGCAACTCGGCCATGACCGTCGGGGAATGAGTGTTAATCAAAATCTGAAATGACGGAATTTCTGGATCAATTGAGACATTCGCGGCGTTGCGAAGGAACTCTACCAGCATTGGCACCCGTCCCTCATGGACGCCATTTTCGGGTTCTTCAAAGCAGAGTGTGCCCCGCCTGCTGGGATCGTTGAGAACCGTCAGCAGAGCCAACAGGCGAAGCGTGCCATCTGAGATTACCCGGGAGCTGAAAATGAGATCTCCAGTGAAACCCAGGCTAAATGAGTATTGACGCTGCTGTGGGTCATTTTTAATTTCAAGTCTACTTACAGACGGAATCAGAGACGCCAGATCAGCTGCGATGTCAGACAATACACCATCCGGTCGCTTATCGGTCGCTGTTTGATCTTTCAAATGTGCCAGAACCGCGGCGAGATTCGATGCGTCAGACTTTAATATCCGGTCTTCGAATCGGTCATTTGAATTTCTCGCTGCTCTAGGGTTTATCTCCAGAAAGCGGATATTCGCCAGCATCTCGCGAAGGGCATACAAGTGAGGGAACTCAGCGGTGGTAATAGTTGACAGAGCCGTTCGCGAGGCTTCCTTAAGCGAGAGTTTGACCGGACGACCGTGCTTCTGGCGACCATCCTGACGAATCAATATCGCGTCACTTTCTTCCATTGCGATGAATGGCGCGACGCGCGCGTTGTAGCTCAATTTCATACTGCTTAAGTATGTAGCCCGATCATCCCTTCTCCTGATTGGCCGACAATGTTCTTCCCGCACCAATATGGCTCTTGGAATACCATCGGAGGTTTGTACCAGTTCCAGCTTTAGTTCATAACGGAGTCGCTGCGCCGGTGTCTCGTAGCTGGTCCCAAATGCATCTACACTTTTTCGGCCAAGCAGCACTTCCACGGCGAACGAAATACACTGGGAGGGTCCAGACGGTGTTTGGCGGAACAGTTCTTCTGGTTCTCCTCGCAGACCTTGCATCGCCGTTCGAATGTCGTGTTGGGCCAAGAGAGAAAGAAACCGGAGCGCGTCGAATAAGTTGGACTTGCCACTGGCATTTGGGCCGACAATAGCTGTCAGCGGCTGCAGGTCGAGGCCGAAGCGCTCGAAGGTCTTGAAGCCGTCGATCTCGATCCTGGTCAGCATGTCGAATTGGTACCGGTTCGCTTCGCTCACGACAATCCATCGGTAGCACACGACAGTGATCTCATAAAGAAGACGAGTTCGCCATCTCAGGTCGCCGACTGCCCAGGAGCCAGCCTTGCCTTCACCGCCCGCGCGCATCACTGTCCGCCGCCATGTGGTTCACCCCTCCCAAGGAAATCCCCACGCGCGTTCAAACCCGTGTGCCGGATCGCTTCCGTCGCCTGGAGCGCTCCGAGTGGTCGGACGGCAATCGCGCCGGCGTGCCGACTGATTGCTTCCTCGAAGGTCCGTGCTTTGACGCCCAGGGAAGGCTTTATGTGGTGGACATTCCGTACGGGCGGATATTCCGGGTGGAG